>NZ_LLZH01000277.1:0-81843 GCF_001509495.1 Actinoplanes awajinensis subsp. mycoplanecinus
GGGCGGGGCGGGGCGGGTCAGGCCAGCACCTGCTCGGCGCGGGCGGGACTGCCGTCGGCCAGGCCGCGGTCGATGGCTCGCCGGGATGCCAGCCACATCGCGGTGCCGACGACGAACACGATGCCCTCCGTGACGGTCAGGGCCCAGATAATGCCGGACAGGCCGAACCACACGTTGCCGAGCAGCACGGTCGGGATGAACAGCACACCCTGCGTGACCGACATGACCGTGGCCGGCAACGCCCGCCCGGTCGCCTGGAACAGCGAGGTGAGCAGGCCGGTGAAGCCGTTCGCCAGCATCGCGATGAGCTGCGCGGTGAGGACCGTGACGCCGATCGCGAGCACCGAGTGGTCCGCGGAGAACGCCGCGAACACCTGCTCCCGGAAGACGATCACGGTGACCGAGAAGAGCAGGCCGATGCCGCCGACGGTCAGGGCCGCGGCGCGCAGCGCGGTGGTCAGCCGCTTGCGGTCGCCTTTCCCGTACGAGTAGGCCAGCAGCGGCAGCACCCCCAGCGTCACGCCCATGATCAGGAACTCCGGCACCTGGGCGATGCGGACCGCGACGCCCATGGCGGCGAGCGGGCCGTCGCCGTACCCGGCTGCCAGGTTGTTCAACACCAGCGAGGTGACGATCAGGAACGCGGCCTGCAGCAGTTCACTGACCCCGACGCCGAAGACCGGCTTCAGCACGACCGGCGCGAGGGCGAACCACCGCGGCGCCAGGCTGAGGTGCTCGCTGTGCCGGTGCAGCCACGTGGCGAAGTAGCCGATGACCACCAGGTTGGACAGGCCGACCGCCAGTGCCGCCCCGGCCACGCCCCAGTGCAGGACCAGGATGAACAGCACGTCGAACAGCACGTTGGCGATAGTGGAGGCGATCAGCCCGACCATCACCTGGCGGGCGGCGCCCTCGGAGCGGACGAGTTGTTCCAGGCAGAACGCGGCGGCCAGCACCGGCACGAAGATCAGCAGGACGGTGACGAAGTCGGTGGTCGCCGCGACGGCGGAGGTGTCCGCGCCGAGCAGCGACACCAGCGGGTGCAGCAGGAGCAGCCAGGGCTACCTGGTGGGCTGCGGCAGCTCTGCGGTGATCTTTTCGAGCAGGGTCTGCAGGGTGGCTCGTTCGGCCTGGTCGAGCGGGGCCAGGATGGTCTCCGAGACGCCGGCCATCGCCGTGTCGAACCCGGCGATGAGCTCGACGCCGGCCGGGGTCGGGTGGATCCGTTTGCTGCGCGAGTCACCGTTCTCGGTGCGGCGCTCGACCAGGCCGCGGCGTTCGAGGCCGGTCAGGAGGCTGGAGACGCTCGCCGCGCTGGTCCGGGTGATCTCGGCGATGTCGCGCTGGATCGCTCCGGGGTTCAGGCGCAGATAACCCAGCACGAAGCTCTGCTCGAAGCTGAGCTCGCGCTCCCGCATCCAGTCCTCACCGGCTTTGCGCTGGGCCCAGCCGACCCAGCGCATCAGGTCGAGGCTGCTCGTGGGGGAGGGTTCCGGCGTGTTCATGGTTAGAACTCTAACCATTCGAGCTCTAACCGTCAATGCTCTAACTAAGCCCAGAACTCGGTTTTGAGGGTTTGACTGCTCTGGCCGTACCACATGGGGGTTGAGGTTTAAACCGAGAGTTCAACGATATCGTTGAGGGAATGACTGCCTCAATCGAAGATGCCACGTGTGCTGTCGATGCTGCGACACTGCTGGGGCTGCTGCCGGCGCGGCCGCGGCTGCTCGCGGTGGGTGAGCCGACCCATGGTGAGGACGTGCTGCTGGAGCTGCGCAACGACCTGTTCCGGCAGCTCGTCGGCGAGGGCTACCGGACGATCACGATCGAGAGCGACTGCCTGCTGGGCCTGATCGTGGACGACTACGTCACCGCGGGCGAGGGCGATCTCGACGACGTGATGGCGCGCGGGTTCAGCCACGGCTGGGGCGCGTCCGCGGCGAATCGGGAGCTGGTGCGCTGGATGCGGGCGTACAACGCGGAGCGGCCCGCGGCGGAACAGGTGCGGTTCGCGGGTTTTGACGGTCCGCTGGAGCTGGCCGCCGCTGCCAGCCCGCGGCAGGCGCTCATGTTGTTGCACGGCCACCTCGCCGCCCGGGTCGACCCGGACCTGCTGCCCTGCACCGCGGAGACGCTCGACCAGCTGCTCGGCGCCGACGAGTCATGGACCGAGCCGGCCGCCATGCGTGATCCTTCCCGGTCCGTGGGCCGGAGCGTGGAGGCCCAGCAACTGCGCCTGCTCACCGATGATCTGGCCGCCCTGCTCGCCACGCAGGCACCCGAGCTGACCGACCGCGCCCTGCTGTATGCCCGCACCGCCACCGGCCTGCTGCGCTACCACGCGGCGATGGCCGATCCCGCGCCGAGCCGCCTCAACCGGATGTGCGCGCTGCGCGACGGGATGATGGCCGCCAACCTGCTCGCCACCGCCGACCGGGGCCCGGCCCTGGTGCACGCCCACAACTCACACCTGCAGCGCGAGCTCAGCACCATGCAGCTCGGCCCGCACCGCCTGCAGTGGTGGAGCGCCGGCGCGATCGTCAGCGCCCGGCTGGGTCAGGGGTACGCGTTCGTGCCCACGGCTCTCGGCACGATCCGTCACCACGGGGTGGGCACTCCGGCCGCGGAGACTTTCGAGGGTCTGCTCTACGCGCTGGCGGGCGACCGTCAGCTGGTCGACACCGGGCGGCTGGCGAAGACGGCACCGGTCGCCCGGGTCTCGGAGTGGTTCGGTTATGCCCCGCTCGACCCGGCCCGGATCACCGCGACCGAGGGCATCCTGTTCGTCCGGGGCGTCTAGCTACAGGCCGGTCGCCGCCTTGAGCAGGGTCGCGGACGCGTCGTCGCTCTCCAGCGAGTACATCATCACGCCGGCCAGCCCGTTGGCCTTGATGTAGCGGCGCTTGCCGGCCAGCGAGAGCGGGGTCTCGACGGAGAAGAAGTTCGTGCCGTCGTGGACCCAGGCGCTCGTGGACACCGGGTCGTAGTGCGGGTTCGTCAGCTTCCCGGCGGCCAGCAGCTCCTTGTACATGGCGACGCCCTCCTGCTGGGAGAACGGGAAGGCGGCGGTCGGGCCGGTGACCGGCTGGTACAGGCCGAACGTGTCACCGGCCGGCACCCCGGTCCAGCCGCGGGCGTAGAACGGCACGCCCAGGGTCAGCTTGCCCGCCGGGAACCCGCCGGCCAGGTACGCCGTGACCGCGTCGTCGGCGGTCATCCTCCCGCCCGCGGACGGGCTGGCCGGCGAGTCGTACAGCGGGGCGTTGAAGTTGGTCGGGCCGGCGGTCTCCCAGGCGCCGTGCATGTCGTACGACATGACGTTGGCCAGGTCCAGGTAGCTGCCGAGCTGGGACAGCTGCAGGTTTGCGATGGCGTCCGGCCCGGCCGGCACCGCCGCGGTCAGCGACCGGTGCGCGCCGCCGAGCGCGTCCAGCTGGCTGCGGAACTCGGCCAGCAGCGCGGTGAAGTTCGCGGTGTCCTGCGGGCCGTAGTGGTTGCCGGGCCGGGCCTCGGTCGCCGGGAACTCCCAGTCCAGGTCGATGCCGTCGAAGACCCCGGCGGCCGCGCCGGTGCCGCCGGCCGGGTCGTCACCCAGCTGCGGCAGGTTGCCCAGGATGAACATGTCGACGCAGGAGGTGACGAACTTCTTGCGGGAGGCGGCGGTCGCGGCGGCGTCGGAGAAATACTTCGAGTACGTCCAGCCGCCGATCGAGACGAGCACCTTGAGGTTCGGATATTTCGCCTTCAGCTTCCTGAGCTGGTTGAAGTTGCCCTTCAGTGACTGGCCCCACTGGTCGGCGACCCCGTCGACGCTGTTCTCGGCGGTGTAGCTCATCTGGTAGTCGGCCCACGCGTCGCCGGCGCCGTCGTTGCCGGTGGTGTCGGTGTCGTCGCTGCTGCCCGGCTTGTTCACGGCCATGCAGGTCAGGTTGACCGGGTCGATGTTCGCGAACGCGTACATCAGCGTGGTGAGCCGTGCCGCCGTGCCGTTGGTGTCCAGGGTCTTCGGGTAGAGCGCGTTGCCGTACACCGACCAGCTCGGGTAATACGCGATCCGTTGGGCCGGCGCACCCGGGTCGGGAGGGGTCTCCGCGGTCTTGTCCACACCCAGCATGAGATAAGCATGCCCGAGCCGGTGATCGAGAGCGAGTCGTGAGTGCCCGGGAACAATGTGGCAAGGGGCCGTGAGGCATTCATCGCTGTCACCGTCACGACCCGCTGCTATGCGTCAGTCCATCGTCTATTCGTGACTCTTGAAATGGCCCGCCAGTTTCTCGGAAATGACATTGTTCGCGGCGGTCAGGAGCGACACTCCCCGGTCGGCGGCGTGCAGGCGCAATTCCGGGTAGGCGTGGCGGGCGCCGACGTCGGGCCGTTCGCCGACCAGGTCGAGGGCGAGCTGGATGGTGGCGCGTACCGACAGCGCCTCGGCGAAACCGGCGATCAGTTCCTCGCTGCCGGCGTCCAGCTCCGGCGACTCTTCGTGGTCGTTCTCCGGTGCCAGGTCGGCGTCGTAGGCGGCGCCGATCCCGGCGGTCAGCGGCGCCATCGCGTCCGCGTCCCGGCCGTAGAGGTCGAGGGTCGCGATCGCCGCACCGCTGCCAGTGAACAGCGGAACCGACACCACCTGCAGACCCATCCCGGCAGCGGCCTCCCGGAACCCCGGCCAGGTGATCATCGTGGACGAGTCGCGGCCGTCGTCGTCGAGCGGCGGCAGTGACGGACAGTCGTCGACCGCGTCGACAAGCTCGTTACTCGCGGCGACCATGCTGCAGCCGTTGCCGGGCCGGGTGGAGACCGCCGCGTATTCGGCGGCGCCGATCCGGTCGGCGGCCAGCTGCGCCAATGCCTCGAGCCGTTGGTCGATTCCCGGCACGTCATCGGGCGTTTCGGCGAGCGCGACGATCGATGCGGCCAGCGGTTGCGGAGTGCCGATTCGCATTTGTGTCGATGGCCGGGTCATCGGTCCGCCCCCTCAGTTTGGGTTCATGGTGACGCTGTGGTGGTACCCGAGTGATCTCGTTTCACACGAATTCACCAACGCCGAGTAGTTGCGGAACCTCCCGGGCCGTCAGCGCCGGGTGGCGGCGGCGTTGTCGCCGACCCGTTCGAGCAGCTGTTTGAGCAGAGTCAACTCGGATGCGGAGAGTCCGGCGCTCAGGGCCACATCCAGCTCGGCGACCCGGGCGTCGGCCTGCTCGAAGGCCGCCCGGCCGGCCGGGGTCATCCGGATCTCGATCAATGTGCCGTGCATCGGGTGCGGCCGGCGCTCGATGAGGCCGCGCCGGTCCAGCCGGCCGAGGGTGCTGTTCATCGTCTGTGGCGTCACGGCGCACTCCCGGGCCAGCTGCGCGGCCGTGATCCCGTCATGGTCGGACAGGATCGCGAGCGCGCTCTGCTGCGCCGGGGTCATCCCGAAGTCGCGCAGCACGAACTCCTTCGCCGCCTGGGTGACCTGTTCCGCCCGCTTCACGTGGCCGAGAAGGCGCTCCGAGTAATGCATGCCACTCAGCGTAGCGGGAAGCATCCGCATGCTGTTAGCTATCAGGCATCGAATAACTAACAGTATGCTGAGGAGTTCTGGTGAATCGACGGAGTTCGTGAACGCCGGGCGGCGGCGCTGGGCCGTGCTGGTGATCGGCATGGTGGCCATGACCGCCGGCTGCGCCTTCCAGTTCGGACTGGCCTACCTGATCCCGGCCCTGATGGCAGACGGGCTCACGCTGGCGCAGGCCGGTCTGCTCGCCGCCGCGCCGACCGTCGGACTGCTCGCCACCCTGATCGCGTGGGGCGCCGCCGCCGACCGCTGGGGCGAACGGTGGGTGCTGACCATCGGGCTGGCCACGGCGGGCGTCATCCTGCTGGCCGGCATCGCGGCCGGTGGCCCGGTTGCGCTGGGCGTCTGCTTCCTGCTCGCCGGGGCGGCCGGCGCCGCCGTGCACGCCTCCAGCGGTCGCCTGATCCTCGGCTGGTTCGCGGCCCACGAGCGCGGACTCGCGATGGGGCTGCGGCAGACCGCGCAACCGCTCGGCGTGGCCGTCGCGGCTCTGGTGCTGCCGTCCCTGGCCCGCCCCGCCGCGCTGCTGTTCCTCGGGGCGTTCTGCCTGGTGGCGGCGGCGTTGGTGGCCATCGTCGTACGAAATCCGGAAGCGGCCCCGGCCACCGCCGGGACGGCGACCGGATCGCCCTACCGCACGCCGGTGCTCTGGCGGTTGCACGCCGCGAGCGCTCTGCTGATCGTGCCGCAGTTCACGGTGGCCACGTTCGCCCTGGTCTTCCTGGTCGAACGACACGCCTGGGAGCCGTCGGCCGCGGGCCGGGTTCTGGCGGCCGGTCAGATCGCCGGCGCGCTGGCCCGGCTCGGCGCCGGCTGGTGGTCCGACCGGGTGCGCTCCCGGACCCGGCCGATGCGGATCGTGGCACTGGGAATCGCGCTGGTCATGGCGTTGCTGGCGGCCGGCGCGACCACCTCGGTGGCGGTCGCCGCCCTGCTCGTCGCGGGCGTGCTGTCGGTGAGCCCGAACGGGCTGGCGTTCACCGCGGTCGCCGAATACGCCGGGCGGGCCTGGGCCGGTCGTGCCCTCGGCGTGCAGAACACCGCACAGAACGCGGTCGCCGCCCTCACCCCACCGATCATGGCGGCCGTCATCGGCACCGGCGGCTATCGCGTCGCCTTCGCCGCGGCCATCGTCTTCCCGCTGCTCGCCACGGTCGTCATCCCCGGCGCACCGTTGTCGCAAGGAACCTCATGACCGCCATCCGCCACATCCCCGCCTTGACCAACGGGCCCTTCACCTGGTGGTCGTCGCGGCCCGACCTTCCTTGACACACCGGTGACGGGTTCAACAGAGAGGTGATTCTGCCGGTGCGGGTCAAGATCCGTCGACCGGCTCCGACCTCATGGTGACGATCCCAGTCTCACCACCGTTATCGCCATCACAGGAGGAGCACGTGGCCCAGCTACTGAAAGTCCAGAACTTCAACGTCTCGAGTGACGGAATCGGTGCCGGTGAAGACCAGACCCTGGAGAGGCCATTCGGTCATGTCGACCCCGAGAGGCTGTTCGCCTGGGCCGGCGCCACGGCCAGCTGGCCCATGCGCACCGATCCCGGGGGCAGCCGGGGTCTCGACGACTACCTCACCCGGGACTACGCCCACAACATCGGCGCCGAAATCATGGGCCGCAACAAGTTCGGTCCCCAGCGCGGGCCCTGGCACGATCACGAATGGTGCGGCTGGTGGGGTGACGAGCCCCCGTTCCGCACCCCGGTGTTCGTCATGACCCATCACCAGCGTCCTGCATTCACGCTCTCCGACACCACGTTCCACTTCGTCGACGGCGACCCGGCCTCGGTCCTCGAGCAGGCCCAGGAGGCGGCGCAGGGCAAGGACGTCCGACTCGGCGGCGGGGCTACCACCATCCGTCAGTTCCTCGACGCCGACCTCGTCGACACCCTGCACGTAGTGGTCTCGCCGGTGAAGCTCGGGTCCGGAGTACGACTCTGGGAGTCGCCCGATGAGCTGCTCGACCGATTCCACCTGGAGGTCGTTCCCAGCCCGAGCGGGGTGACGCACCACCTGTTCTGGCGAAAGTGACCGATCCTCAGGGGTGGCCCCGGGCCTGACCGAGAAGATGCGCGGGGCCTCGGCCAAGTCGGCCGAGGCCCTGGGGCGCGGCCGGGTCCGGTGGGGCGCGATGTCGCGGTGGCCTCATGGACGGGACGCGGCTCGTAGCCTGCGGACGGGACTCGGTATTCGTACCAAAGGGGGTTAAAGGGTGAGCAGGAGGTCGCGGACTGCGGTGGGTTGGGACAGGAACGGGTGGTGGCCCGCGTCGATCTCGACGGTGTGGGCGGCGCGCTGGGCGAATTCGCGCTGCAGGCGTGCCGGGGTGCCGCGGTCCTGGGCGCAGACGAGGTAGGTCGACGGGATGTCGTGCCAGGCGGCGGCGCTCACCGGCTGGGCGGTGACCTGCACGGACTGGCGGGCGAGGTGATCCGCGCCGGCGGCCCGCACCTCGGCGTCGCAGTCGTGCAGGAACGTGTCCACCAGCAGTTCCGGGCGCACGCCGAACGTCCCGGCCTCGGGGTCCACGTCGAGGAACGGGGCGGGGGCGCCGTCACCGAAATCGGACAGGCTCTGGCCCGGCTCGGGCAGATAGCTGGAGATCAGCAGCAGGTGCCGCACCGAGGCGATGTCGGCGGCCGCCTCGGCCGTCACGATCCCGCCGTAACTGTGTGCGACGACGATCGTCGGCTCGGCACTGTCCAGCAGCACGCGGCGGACCGCGCTGACGTCCTCGGCCAGGCCGGGACCGCCGGCGCCGCCCGGCACACCTGTCTCGCCGCAACTCGGCAGGGCCGGGGTCACGCTCGGCACCCCCTTCTCCGCGAGGAGTGCGCCCGTGCGGTGCCACCACCACGAACCGTCCTTGACGCACGCCCCGTGCACGACAACGACCCTCATCCTGACCTCCACTTTTGCTGGTCCCTCAACCGTAGACGTAGCGCCAGTTACGTGAAAAAGTGCGCCGGTGGGACGGCGACCTCAACCCGAGATCAAGCAGCGGCTGCTGGACGCGTGCACGGATCACGCGCTGGAGCACGGCCTGCCCGACCGGCTCGAGCCGCTGGTGTCCGGGACCGGCACCTCGGCCCGGATGCTGATCTACCACTTCGGGACGCGCGACGCCCTGCTGCGCGCGGTGCTGGGGAACGCGCGGGAACGGCAGCTGGCCACGTTCGGCGGGCTGCTGCGGGTGCGGGCGGATCAGGCTTATCCGGGCACGCTGGCGGATGCCTGGACCTTCATCGCCGGTCCGGGTGGGCAGCCCTACCTGCGGATGTTCGGCCAGTGGGGTACGAGCGCGGCCCAGCAGCTGCTGCCGGACTTCCGCCGGGCGGCGACGACCGACTGGCTCGGCCCGCTGGAGGAGGGCTTGCGGAGCATCGGGCGGCCGGAACTCGCCACCCTGGTCCTCGCGGTCATCCGCGGCCTGCTGATGGACCTCGACGCCACCGGTGACACGGCACGGACCGGTCAGGCCTTCGCCGACTTCCTTCGTACGCTGGAACAACCTCGCTGATCGGTTCCCTCCGGTGTCGGATCGAGGCCAACATGCTGCCGGTGCCCGAGTGGTGATTCCTAGGCTGCGGTCGTGGTGATCCTGGATCGGGGCGCTCGGCGATGGGCCCGCCGGATGCGGCTGCTGGCACGGGCCACGGTCGTGCTGCTGGTCGCGGTCGGACTGATCAGCGTGCTCGCCCTGCTGCTCGACGAGCACCGCCGGGACGGCGTGCTGCAGTTCCGTCAGGCCGGCCTGGCGCTGCTGCAGGTCGGCGGCATCCTGCTGCTGCTGTTTCTGGCCATCGGGCTGATCACCTGGCTGTCCCAGCCGATGGGGATGGCGTTCGAGAACGCCACCGGCGATCCGGAGCTCAGCGGCGCCACCCTGGCCCAGTCGATCGCCGGTGAACTGCAGCGCATCGAAGCGGTGCACGCCGCCGAGGCGCAATCGCGCAAACGCCGGGCGGCCGTCCCGTCGGTCAGCCTGCAGCCGGCCGTGCTGAGCCGGCGGGAGACCATGGCGTCCAGCGTGCTGGCACCGCTGGCGCCGAGCGGGCGGGCCGACGCGGTGGCCGCGATCGGCACCATCGACGTCGCCGGGGCGAGCCTGCCGCTCGGCTCGATGCTGGCCGCGGTCAAGCAGCTCTGGCCGCTGCCCCGATCCGGCGTGATGATCGCCGGTCGGCTCCGCCGCGAGGGCGAGAGCCTGGCCCTGACCGTCCACGTGCGCCGGGGGCGGAAGGCCATGCCGCACGAGTTCACCGTCACCGCGCAGTCCGGTGACACCTGGCGCAGCTACAACGCCCTGGTCACGGCGTCGGCGATCCGGATCGCCTACGGGCTGACCCCGGACGACCGGGGCATCAGCAACGCCGGCTTCGGCCATCTCACCCGCGCCCTGGAGTTCTACCACGACTTCCAGCGGATCGGCGATCGGCAGGCACTGGAGTCCGCGGTCGGTGAGGCGCACGCGATCCCGGCCGGCGACGACCGGCAGCCGGACGTACGCGGGCTCATCTACAACCTCGGCATCTGCTGCCTGCAGGTGCGCGACCTCGCAGGCTCGGAGCGGTTGCTCCTGCGGGCCCGCCGCGCCGACCCGTCCGACGCGGTCATCGGCAACGCGGTGGGCATGCTGTACTTCGAGCAACGGCGGTTCACCGAGGCCAAGGAGATCCTCCTGGTCACCACGAGGCTGAACCCCTCACACCTGTGGGACCGGCTGTCCAACGGCGAGTGCCGGTACGCGTCCTGGAACCAGCTGGGCAACACCTACGTGGAGCTGGCCGACTACGTCCGGGCGATCGAGGCGTACCAGGAGGCCGTGAAACGCCCGCGGGACTGGGCGGTGCCGCACAGCGGGCTGGGCAACGCCTACCTGCAGCAGCACCGGTGGGACGACGCCGAGCGCGAGTACGACCGGGCGCTGGCGATCGACGAGACGTCCGCCTACGCGCGGTGCGGGCTCGGCAACCTGGAGGCCCGCCGGTCCCGGTTCCAGAAGGCGTTCGACCACTACAACGAGGCGCTGCGGCACGACGTGCTGTTCGCGTCGGCCTGGAACGGCCTCGGCGAGGTGCACGCGGCACTCGGGCGCTACAAGGAGGCGGTGGCGGCACACGAGCAGGCGCTCGAGCTGCGCCCGGACGACCTCTACTCGCTGAGCAGTCTCGGCGACACCTACCGCAAGCAGCGGGACCTGGACCGGGCCCTCGAGGTGCTGGAACGCGCGCGCGGCATCGACGACAGCGCCGCGTACGTCTGGCGCAACCTCGGCGAGCTGCACCTGGCCCGGAACGACCCGGCCGAGGCGGCACACGCCTTCGCGGAAGCCGTCCGGCGTGACCCGCGGGACGCGGTGGCCTGGGACGGGCGGGCCCGGGCGGCGCGGATCCTGGACAACAGCGGCGAGGAGCAGGACAGCCTGCTGCAGGCGGCCAGGGAGAACCCGATGGAGCCCTGGGGCTGGAACCAGCTCGGTGACGCCTACCGCCGGGGCGGGCTCCACCAGGAGTCACTGCAAGCGCACGAGATGGCGCTGAGCCGGGACCCGGACAACTCGTACGCGCTCGACGGTATGGGCAAGGCGCTGCTGGCCCTCGGCGACTTCGACCAGGCGCGGCGGATGCACGAGGCCGCACAGCGGGCCGACCCCGCCAACGCGTTCGCCGCGCACGGGGTCGCCGACGTGTTGATGGCCCGCGGCGACTACCGGGGTTCGATCGCCGCCAACGAGCGGGCGCTGCGCATCGACGAGCAGGCCGCGTACGCGCGCAACAGCATCGGGGACGCCTACGAGCGGCTGCGCGAATACCCCGAGGCGGAAGGGCAGTTCCGCGCGACGCTGGAGAAGTCCGGCCAGGACGGTGCCGCGACGGCGTACGCGTATGACGGACTGGCCCGGGTCGCGCTCGCCCAGGGCCGGCACGCTTCGGCTCTGGACGCCGCCCAGCAGGCGTACGACCTGCGGCCGCGGCTGGCCTTCCCGCTGGTCACGATCGGCAACATCCACCTGGCGCAGGGCACGTACGACGAGGCCGTGGAGGCGTTCCGGCAGGCTCTGGCCCGGAACCCGGCGAAGATGGCAGCGTGGGACGGGCTGGGCCGGGCGTACGTCTGGCAGGGTGACTTCGCCACCGCCTCGGAGACCTACCAGAAGGCGGTGGCCGCCTGCGGCGACGACGGGCGGCTGTCGCTGGGAGCCGCCGACGTGGCGGTGCGCAGCGCGGTGGCCCGCAGCGAGGGTGGCAGCCTCGACAATGCCCTCAAGGACTACGAGACCGCGATTGCGATGAATCCGGCGTTGTCGACGGTGGCGCACGTCCGCCTCGCGGTCCTCGCCGCGCACCGGGGCGACCCGGCGACCGCCCGGCAGCACGCCGGCGCGGCCCTGCACGACTTCCCTTGCTGCTGGCAACGCCGGCCGTTGCCCGACGCCGACCTGCGGGAGCTGCGGGCGCTCGCCCTGCTGATCACCGGAGACCGGAAATCCGCGGCGGCCGCCCGGGACAAGGCGCGGGCCACCCTGCCGATCGGCGCCCGGTTCGACTCGGTCCGGGTGGGCGTCTACGACCTGCTCACCGAGGACCAGGTGCCGGGCTTCACCGAGTTCGCAGCGGAGATCCCGCGCGGCCCCGAGCTGGTGGGGAACACCCCGCCGGACGGCGGGTAGGTCGGCTGTTCCCGACGGGTCACGTCCCTATCCGGCCGCTGGACGAAGACCGCCGCGCCGACCAGCCAGACGCGGCCGGCTCGTCGCCGACGCGGAAGGTGTGCATCTCGACGCTGGTGGGGTCGACGCTGTCCGGCTCCGGGAAGCCCTCGATGGCGAAACCGAACAGGGCCTGCAGGGCCTCCTCGCCCAGGTCCAGAGGATGGAACGGAAGCGGATAGGGCTCCTCGTCCTCCCACTCCGCATCCGGCTCGACCGGGTGGTGGCCCGCCCAGTACGGGCGCTCGAAGGCGTACGGCTCGCCGATGTTCTCCGCGATGCCGCCGTCGGGGGACAGGCTCAGCGAGCGCACCAGCGTGCCGTTCTCCCAGACGGCGAAGCAGAGCCAGTCGACGACCGAGTGCATGCCGTGCATGACGAAGCGACGGCCGGTGCCGAGCTGCAGCAGGTGGGCGGGCAGCTCGGACGGGCGGTCGAGCACCAGCCTGCGGTCGCACAGCAGTGCAGCGCCGGGCAGCAGCGTGACCTGGGTGATGCCGTCGGGCGGGTAGGTGACATCCAGAGTGCTGTCGCCGGCCGGCTTCACGTCGTACCCGGGAAAGGTTTTTCGCACTAAGGCTTCAGACTCTGCCTGGTCGGACCGGGTCGCGGCCCGCAACGCCGGACGCAGGTCGCCGTCGGCGAACGCCAGCAACGCGCTCTTCGCACCCATCGGATCACGCCCCCGTGAGGCCGTCGAGCATGAGGCCGATGGTGAAGTCGAAGCGGTCGGTGACGGTGCCGCCGGTCAGCTCGGCCGCGTAGCGCTTGGTCTGCGGGAAGTCCTCCGGTAGCGCCGCGAACCGCTCCAGCGCCTCCGCGTGGCTCAGGACCCAGTCGTCCTCGCTGCTGTGGCGCCGGGTCCGGGCCACCGACACCTCGAGGCAGAACGCGTTCACGTAGAGGTTGAGGGAGTCGATCGCCCACGCCGCGACCTGCGGGGCCAGCCCGCCGGCCAGCAGGATGGCGAGCATGCCCTCGCCGACCCGCAGGGTGTCCAGGTTCGACGGGGCGGCCGCGAACGTCGCGCGGGAGATCCCCGGGAACCGCAGGTACTGATCACGCAGCTGGGTGCACACGCTGATGATCTGGGCACGCCAGGTGGCCGGGTCCGGTGACGGCAGGGTGATCTCGGCGCACAGGCGGCCGATCAGCAGCTCGTCCAGGTCGTCCTTGTTGACCACGTGGGCGTAGAGCGAGGCCGGGCCGGTCTCCAGCTCGGTGGCCAGCCGGCGCATGGTCAGGGCGTCGTAGCCCTCGCGCTCGACGATGCCGAACGCGGTGCTGATGATCGCCTCGACCGTGATCGGCTTCTTGCTGCCGCCGGAGGGTCCGCGGCGGGTCGCCGGGGCGGCCGTGGCGGTGCCCAGCTGGTGTCGCGCCGCGCGGCGCTGCTCCGGGGTCGGTGACATGCGGGCCAGTCTAGCGCCCTTGCGAACAGTGTTCTATGTCATTAGGAACGGTGTTCGTATTGCTAGGAACAGCGTTCGGGAGTAGAACTCCTGGTACCCCACCCGAGAGGAGCGCCGATGAGCGCCCCACCCGAGAACACGCTGCGGGGGTCCTGGGTCGCCCTGGCCGGACTCTCCGCCGTCTTCCTCTTCGAGATGCTCGACAACTCGATCCTGAACGTCGCCCTGCCGGTGATCGGCCGGGAACTGCACGCCTCGACGATCGCCCTGCAGTGGGTGACCGGCGCGTACGCGGTCGTCTTCGGCGGCCTGATGCTGGCCTTCGGCGCGCTCGCCGACCGGTTCGGGCGGCGCCGGATCATGCTGGTCGGCCTGGTGCTGCTCGGCCTGGCCAGCCTGGCCACCGCGTTCGTCACCACGGCGGAGCAGCTCATCGCGGTCCGCGCGGTGATGGGCGTCGCCGCCGCGATGACCACACCGGGCTCGATCGCCCTCGCGTTCCGCCTCTATCAGGAGGACGGCCTGCGGGTCCGCGCGATGAGTCTGATCACCACGGTCGGCCTGGTCGGGCTCGCGATCGGCCCGACCGCCGGCGGCTTCGTCCTCGCCGTCGCGCCCTGGCAGGTGCTGCTGCTGGTGAACGTGCCGATCGCGGCGCTCGCGTGGCTCGGCATCCGGTCCGGCATCGCCGCCGACGACCCGGCCGACTTGCACCGCGACCCGCTCGACCTGCCCGGCGCGCTGCTCGGCACCGTGACGATCGTGCTCGCCCTGGTCGCGCCGACCCTGTTCGTCGACCGGGGCGCCGGCAGCTGGGCGCCCTGGACGGCGACCGCCGCGGCGGTCCTGGCCGCGATCCTGTTCGTGCGGCGAGAGCGGTCGGCCCGCTACCCGATCCTCGACCTGACGCTGGTCACCCGCCCGCTGGTCTCCGCCGGGCTCGCGTACAAAGCCGCGTCCGGGCTCGCCGTCGCCGGCCTCGGCTACATGGTCACGCTCCAGCTGCAGCTCGACTGGGGCTGGTCGCCGGCCCTCGCCGCGGCCGGCATGCTGCCGCAGGTCGTCGTCCTGATCGGCGCCGGCCCGTTCGTCGGTCGCTTCGTCGACCGGTTCGGCCTCGACCGCGCCGCCCAGCTCAGCGCCGCGACGATCGTTTCCGGACTCGCCCTCTACGGCTTGCTGGGCCGCTTCGGCTACGTCTTCGTCGCCGTGGCGCTCGCGCTGGTCGCCGCCGGCATCCGGGTGGTCGGCGTCGTCGCCGGCGTCAACGTCCTGCGCGGCCTGCCGGAGAACCGCACCTCGATCGGCGCCGCCCTGGTCGACACCGCCTCCGAGGTGACCTCCGCGGTCGGTATCGCCGTCACCGGAACCATCCTGGCCAGCCTGTTCACCGGCACGATCGCCAGCGGGCACTGGACCGCGGGGCAGACCGCGTCGTTCCGGGAGTCGGTCACCCTCGCGGCCCTGGTGCTCACGGTGGTAGCCGCGGCCCTGGTCGGCTGGGCCATGCGCCGCACCCGCCACACCGCCGCGGTCCTGGTCAGCTGACCTCCGGGCCGCTGCCCCTCACGACCGATCATTTTCGGTACGTATACGGAGCGCCTGTCCGCAGGCTACAAGCCGCGTCCCGTGGTGATCTCGCGCCAGACCGACCTGCTCTGGGCCCGGCCGCGCCTTGCGGTTTCGGGTGGGTCTTGCGCGAGACCGCAGCATGCGACTCGCGGCCGCGCCGTGCGGTTTCGGCTGGCGCTGAGGGGTGTGTCCGCCACGCGGACACACCCCTCAGGCCCAGCCGGGACCTGGACCGCGCCGCGGTCCGGGCCATGGCGGTGCTTGCGGGGGTCTCTCGTCGGTTCGCCCGATCGGTGGAGAAAGGACGTCCGGATGGGCCGGTTTGCCGATGGAATCTGGTGATCTGACCTTGCGGCCTGCAAGACTTCGGCGCCCGTCGGGGGCGGGGGCGAGAGGGCGGTGCGGGTGGCAGGCGCAGCGGCTACCGTCAGCTATCAAGCGGGGCGCTGGACCCTGGTGGCGGGGGAGAAGGTGACCGTCGGGCGCAGCAGCGCGTGCACGGTCCAGTTGCCGAACGACGGCCACTTCTCCCGGCTGGCGGTCGCGATCGAGCTGGTCAACGGCGTGGTGCTGGTCAGCAACACGTCCGGGAGCAAGCCGTTCGTGGTGCGGCCACCGGCCGGGGAGGACCACGTGGTGGCGCCGCGGGCGGCGATCTCACCCCCGTGCGCGCGGTTCGACATCGTGCTGGCCGGGTCGCGGCGTGACGAGAGCGTCGGCGTTGATGCCTCCGCGCTGCGGGCGGAGCCGAGCGGCGAGCCGGCGGCAACCCGGTCAGCGGACACCTTCACCGGGCCAGGGCAGTTCTCCGCGGCGCAGCTGCGCGTCGTGGTGGAGCTGTGCCGGCCGCTGCTCACCGAGTCCGGTGCGGCGGCCCGACCGGCCACCTACGCCGAGATCGGCGAACGCCTCGCGCTGAGCCCGCAGTACGTCCGCAACGTGCTGAAGGCGATCCGGGAGAGCTTGACCGGCTATGGCATCCCCGGCCTGGTCTCGGCCGACCAGAACCCGAACGACGACTTCCGGCTCTCCCTGGCCCGCTGGGCGCTGTGGAACGGCTGGGCCGTGGCTGCGGATCTAGGAGACCCCCGTGGAAAGTGACACCGGCGCGGCCACCGAGGGACCGGCCGACCTGCCCGCCCCACGCCCGAACGGCCTGTTCGCCGGCCCGGCTGACGCCCCGGACCGGTTCGAGCTGCTCGGCGAGGGCCGCCGCGGCGGTGAGGGCCTGACCTGGCGGGCCAGCTACCACGGTGAGCTCCGTGCGGCGGTGCCGCTCGCGGTCAAGGCGCTGCACCGGCCGGACGGCGTGGACGACAGTTGGCCGTCCGGGGAGATCCTGCAACGGTGGAAGGACCGTACGGTCCTGCTCCAGCACTTGCACCTGGACCGCGTGGTCTGGCTCAACGAGGTGTTCGTCGGCGCCGCACCGCACCGGAAGGGCGCGGACGGTGACGGCCCGCCGGTGCCGTACCTCGTGATGGAGTGGGTCGACGGCCCGAACCTGGTCGAGCTGGTCGGCGGGGAACCGGCCACCGCCGCCACCGTGGGGCAGCGCATGCAGTACGTCCACGAGATCGCCGAGGCCCTGCACGAGCTGCACGCGGCGAGCCGTTCGGCGGGCAACCCGAGCCTGCACCGTGACGTCAAACCCGGCAACTGCATCGTGCACCCGGCGCGGGGCGTGGTGCTGATCGACGTGGGCGGGATGCGGACCGCCGACGACGGGTTCGACCCGGCCGGCATGCACACCCCGGGTTACACGGCGCCGGAGATCCTGCGGAATCCGTTCCGGCGGCGCGAGGCGTCCGGGGACTGGTACGCGCTCGGCGCCCTGGCCGTCTTCTGCCTGCTCGGCAAGCACCCGAAGCCGGCCGGTGCGGCCCTGCCGGACCTGGTCGCGCCCCAGCTCCGCGCGGTCGCCCGCAGCGCCGGGGTCACCGATCCGGACGCCCTGACCGCGCACGTAATCGCGATGCTGCGTTCCGACCCGGCCAGCCGACCGGCCGACGGACCGCGGTGGGCCGCGGAGCTGCGGCAACTCGCGGTCGTCGGCGCTGTTTCCGGTGCGAGCGCCACGTCCGGTACGAAGGGACGAGCCCGTCGCCGGTCGATCCTGGCCGCCGCGTCGGTGATCGCTCTCGCCGCGATCGGCGGTGGGGTGGCGGTGGCCGCACCGTGGAAGCCCGCACCACCCGGCGCCGACCTCGCCGGGCCGGTGGTCGTGTCGTCCTCCGCCGCGCCGGCACCGGTCGCGGGGGATGCCGCGCCGCCGTCGAGCGCGCCCAGCACCGGGCTCGTCGCCGGCACCGTCACGCCCGAGCCGCCCACCAGCGCCGCCCCGGTCCTGACCGTCGACGCCGGCGTCACCGGGCCCGAGGTGCCGCCGGCGCCGTCGACCAGCCCCACCCCGCGGGTGGTGACCACCACCGCCCCCGCCACGATCACCACGACCGGGAAGATCAGTGCGCCGGCGGCCGGCACCGGCGTACAAAAGTGTGCTTTTGTGTCCGGAACGGCCCGCCTGGCCGCCGGCCAGACGCTGATCCTGGCGGCCCGCAACCTGGACAACGACGAGCCGGACGCGTGGTACGTGCAGTATCCGCGCGGGTGGAACGACCCGTCGACGCTCGCCTCCTGGCAGGGCGTCGAATACTTCCCGGGTGCGGTCGGCCAGCACTACGAGATCGGGTTGTTCGCGGTGGACCTGGACGCCGCCGAGACCGCGCACGCGGGCGGCGACAAACCGTCCGACGATCTCGCGGACGTGGCCACCCCGCTGGCGACCCGGCGGGTCGTCCAGATCGCCGGCGGCAGCGGCAGCGACTGCGACTGATCACCGGGGTACACCCCCGCACTGACGCCCGGCCCACGATCACGCCAGGCTGGGCCATGTCTGTTCATCTGCCCACCATCGGCGTGGTCGGGGTCTCCGGCGTCGGTAAGTCCAGCACCGTCAGCGCGCTGTTCGGGGCCTCGCCCACCGCGCTGACCGTGCAGACCGTCCCCGGCCTGGGCGAGGACTTCCGCCGCGATCCCGGCCTGCTGCGCGAGTACGCCGCGCGACTGCCGCTCTGTGACGTGATCCTGTGGGTGCAGGACGCCCGCGCGCGCGGCCTGGCCCTGGACCAGTCCTACCTCGAGACGCTGCGACCACCCCGGGACCGCCTGGTGTTCGGCGTCAACCAGGTCGACCTGATCGCGCCCGGCGACTGGGCCGGCGGGCCGTCGCCGGAGCAGGCACAGCACCTGCTCGAAGTCCTGGAGGAGCGCAAGGCCCGGCTGCCCGGCCCGGTCGTCGGCTACTCGGCGCTGCGGGCGTACCGGTTGCAGGAACTCTTCACCGCGCTGGCCGGCGCCTGCCGGCCGTCCGCGGTCGCGGCGCTGCGCGCCGCCAAGAGTCTGCGCCCCGACCCGGCTGACCGGCGCGAACGTCTCTACCTGCGGCTCGAGGGGGTACACCCCTGAACTATTGAGCGACCCCGGGTTCGCGGTGAACTGCTCTCGTCGTTCGCCGAAGACCTTCACTCGTGAACCCGCAGGAGTAGCCATGCGCCACCTTGTCCGCCACGCCGTCCGCCTCACCGTCGCCGCCCTGACGCTGGGCCTGCTGCCATTCGCGGCGGCTCCCGCCCAGGCAGCGGCGGGAACCTTCCGGCTCAGCGCCGGGGAACAGCTGGGGACCAACGCCCGGCTGGTCTCCCCGAACGGCCAGTTCGCCCTGGTCATGCAGTCCGACGGGAACCTGGTCGAGTACGCACCCGGCAACCGCGCGGTGTGGTCGACCGGCACGAACCGGGCCGGGTCGATCGTCCGGATGCAGTCCGACGGGAACCTGGTCGTGGTCGCCCCCGGCAACATCTCGGTCTGGTGGACCGGCACCAACGGCAACCCGAACGCCGCCCTGGAACTGCAGGACGACGGCAACGCGGTGGTCTACGGCGCCGGGCATGTCGCCCGCTGGTTCTCCGGCGTCCGCACCGGCGGCGGGGACAGCGGCGGCAGCGGCGTCGGCGCCCGGATCGCGTCGATCGCCCGCGGCGAGGCGGCCAACGCCACCCGCAACCACGAGACCGGCACGAACTGCAACTACTACTCGGGGGCGCTGTCCGCGGGCAGCAAGTGCGCCGGCGGCTGGCGGTCCGAGGCGTGGTGCGCGGACTTCGCCCGCTGGGTGTGGGGCCAGGCGGGCGCGAACACGGCCGGGCTGACCGCCGGGGCGATCAGTTTCCAGGGGTACGGCACGAAGCGCGGCACCTGGCACGCCGGGGCGTCGCTGACCGGGGTGCAGGCGGGAGACGTACTGGGCTGGCGGTTCGGCGGTGGCACCGCGGACGACCACGTCGGCGTGGTGGTCGCGGTCGGCGCCGACTCGGTGACCACCGTCGACGGCAACTACCAGAACCGGATCACCACCCGCACGATCCGGCGCGGGACGGCCGGAGTCGCCGGCTACACCCACCCGCAGAGCTGACATCCCCTTTTTTTGAGACGAAGGACTTTCCTCATGCGACTCCCGTGGCTCTCCACCCTGACCGCCGTGATCGTGGCCGGCACCCTGGCCCTGGCCGCACCCGCCCGGGCCGATGACGGGCGGGCGGTGTCGCCCACCGGCGAACTGCGCTCCTTCTACCGGCACGCACTCAACCGCACCCCGGATGCCAGCGGTCTGAACACCTACCTCGGGCTGGCCGGACAGGACTGCCGGGCCGGGGTGCTGCGATTCAGCTACGACCTGCTGAACAACCCGGAGGCCGCCCGTTTCCTCAACGCGCCGGACCGGCAGACCAACGCCGTGTTCATGGCCCTGCTCAACCGGGCACCCGACCCGAGCGGCTGGGCGACGTACCTGGCCATGGACCGGGCGGAGGGCATCGACCGGTCCACCGTCGACATCATGAAGTCACCCGAGTACCGCAGCCGGCTGAACGCGATCTGCGCCGGCCGGACCTCGCCCAGCCGGGTCGGCGTCTACAACGGCGCCGAGGTGGCCGACATCGTGCAGAACCTGCTCACCGCCGCGTCGATCGGCATGCTCAACTGCGGGGTCACGTCGGTCGTGAACAAGATGAAGAAGAAGGCCAAGGGCGCCGTGGGCCTGCCCGCGATCGCCGCCTACTCCGCCGAGATCAGCTCGATGGCCGCCGGCACCAGCGCGTCCTGCAAGCTCGCGAAACAGCTGGCCCTCGGCGCCGCCTGGGCCGCCTACATCGGCAGTCGCAACCACCCGGTCTACGTGTACGACCTGCAGACCGAGGACAAGCCGGGCACCATCAGCAAGACCGTCCGGTCCACCTACAAGATCGGTTGGACTCCCGCCGACACCCGGACCTTCGCCGGAAGCGTCAAGGTAGCCCCGTTCTGAGCAGCACCCCGCCGCCCGGGCCGGCCGTCCTCGACGGCTCGCCCGGGCGGCGTGCTGTCCGGAGCCGGCCGATCCCGGCTGGCGCTGAGGGTTGCCTCCCGGCTCCCGAGACAACCCTCAGCACCAGCCGGGGTCCTACTCGTTGGGGACTACGGCGCGGAACGCCGTGGGGTCGTCGGTGGGGTAGAGGGCCCAGCGGCGGATCGGGCCGGCTGCTCGGGTGAGGAAGGACGGGACCCGGCGGGGGTTGATCTCCTGATACCAGAGGGCGCCGTTCTCCCGGCCCTCCAGGAAGCCGTGGTACTCCTGCGCCTTGACCGGGGAGTATCCCTCCGTGGGGCGTTCGACCGGCGGGTCGGTGAAGACCGTGACGACGGTGCCGGGCCGCAGTGTCGTCCGGATCGAGGTCAGGTCGGCTCCGGCCGGCGCGAGCCGCCACTTGTGCGCCCGGGCGCCGGTGGTGACCAGCAACGCCAGGTCCGCGGCGGCCGCCGTTGTCCGAATCTGATCCCAGAACGCGTCGTCGGCCGGCGGGAGTCCGTCCGATCCGGGCACCGGCTCGAGGGGCTGGAGCGCAGCCGGGGTGACGTCTGCGAGCGCCACGCCCTGGCCCGCACCGACCGCGCCTGCGCCGGCCGCTACCGGGGCGGGTGCTCGGACGGGGGTGAACGGGAGGACCGGGCGGGGCGTGGCGATTGCCTGGCGGACCTGGTCGCTGATCTGGATCACGCCGATCAGCAGCACGACCAGGCCGGTGATGCGCAGGGCGCACCGGAGGGCGTCGACTCCCAAGGCGTAGACGAGCTCGTCCAGGGTGTCGGGCTGGTCGCCGAGGCCGGCCAGGGTGACGACCGCGGCGGTGCCGATCGCCGCGTTCCAGACGGGGATCGACCAGTGCCGCATCGGGGTGTGCGCGTCGGCCACGTAGCGGCCGAGCATGTCCCTGGTGCGGTGGCGCCAGAGCAGGAAGCCGCCGAGGTACGCGACCAGCAGGAGCAGGTTCAGGGTGGAGAGGCCGTTCTGGTGGTCGCCGACCCAGCGCAGGGGCGGGGAGACGCCGTCGACGCCGCCGTTCTGCAGGGCGTGCCGCAACGCCAGGTCGCCGATGAGGTAGAGCACGCTCAGCGCGGTGGTCGCCCCGACCGCCAGGAGCAGGGCGTACGTGCCCAGCTCCCAGCCGCGCGGCGGTCGTACGACGGGGGTGTTCGTCATGGATCTTCCCGGTGATCGATGAAAGACGATCACCCTAGTTGATCAACGGTCAGATCGTTCCGGTGAGGAGGGCCTCGGCGTACTCGCGCTTGGCGGGCGTGTCCCGGGTGGAGCGCAGGTAGCGGGTCCACGCCGCGTGCTCGTGTGCCACCACCCCGAACTCCCACATGCAGATCACCCCGCGGTGGGTGGTCTGCGGCATCAGGGCGAACGTGTCGTCGCGCCGGAGGTCCCGGACGTAGACCGTCTCCCACATCTCGTTGTCGTCGCGCCACGTGCACACCAGCAGCAGGTGGACGTGCTCGCCGGAGCGGTGGTGGAGGACAAAACCGAGATCGCCCGAGATCGGCAGCCGTCCGGCGGTGATCTCCGCGGTGAGGAAGGCGCGCGCCCCACCTCGTGCACGGCCTGATCCGTACGCCGCAGGTCGTACCACTTGAGGTAGGTGGCCGGCAGGACCAGCGGGGCGCCGGGCGAGAACTGTTTGGTGACGTGGCGATATCCCGGCTGGACGACGTTGCCGGTCGCGGCGAGCTGTTCGTCGGTGACGGTCACGCGCGGCTGAACTCCATCACCCAGTTGGACTCCCACGTCAGCCCGCCGTCGGCGGAGAACTCCTGCTCCCACCGGGCCGATCGGGGCGTGATGCCGGACCAGACGAAGTGCGCCCGGATCGGCTTGCCCTCGTGCGTGTCGTCGCCGTAGAAGTCGCCGCGGCCGTCGGCGAACGTGCCCGTCACCGGCGGGAACAGCACCCCGGACCGGTCGTTCGCCCAGTAGAGCGACCACTCGGCGCGCTCCACGTCGTACAGGCGAAGGGTGAAACCCCGGGTGCCCAGCGTCGGGAAGAGGATCTCGTCGGTGTTGCCGCCGCCGTTGAAGATCGACCGGCAGGTCGTGGTGCCGGGGAACGTCTGCCAGTCGTCGCTGCCGGCGAACAGCGTGGTGAGCCGATGGTTGACCACGGACCAGGAGCCGACGAGGAAATCGAAGTCGTTCATGCCGGTCATCCTGGGGCGCTACCCCTGACATCTTCTGTCAGTGATGCCTGACAGACTCCGTGGATGCGCGCCAGCCGACTGCTCTCCCTGCTGATGCTGCTGCAGAACCGGGGCCGGATGAGCGCGCCGGCGCTCGCCGCCGAGCTGGGCGTGAGCGTGCGGACCGTCTACCGCGACGTCGAGGCGCTGGCCGCGGCGGGCGTGCCGGTCTACGCCGAGCCCGGGCCGACCGGCGGCTACCAGCTGCTGGACGGCTACCGCACCCGGTTGACCGGGCTGACCGCGGACGAGGCCGAGACGCTGTTCCTGACCGGCCTGCCGCAGCCGGCCGCCGAGCTCGGCCTCGGCGCCCAGGTGGCCGCCGCCGAGTTGAAGCTGACCGCGGCGCTGCCCACGCCGTACCGGGTGGCGTCGAGCCGGATCCGGCAGCGGTTCCACCTGGACACGCCCGGCTGGTTCCGTGAGCCGGACGCCGTCCCGCACCTGCTGGCCGTGGCCGAGGCGCTGTGGCAGGACCAGGTCGTCGAGGTCCGGTACCGCCGCTGGTCCCCGGAGCCCGGCGAGGTCACCCGGCGGCTGCACCCGCTCGGCCTGGTGCTCAAGGCCGGCACCTGGTATCTGGTCGCCGCCGGGACCGACCGGCCGGGTGACCGGCCGCGCACCTATCGCGTCTCGTCGATCCGGCGACTGCGGGCGCTGCCCGAGCACTTCGTCCGCCCGGACGGGTTCGACCTGGCCACCACGTGGCAGGAGCACGTCGACCGGTACGAGTCGGCGGACACCGGTGCGGTCGCCGTCGTACGCCTGACTGCTCTGGGGGTTGATGCCCTCCCGGAGGTCCTCGGGCCGAAAGCCGCCCGGACCGCCCTGACCACCCTCGGCCCCGCGGATCCGGACGGCCGGCGGCGCGCCACCATCCCGATGGAGAGCGTGCCGCACACCGCCGCGACGGTGCTCCGGC
This sequence comes from Actinoplanes awajinensis subsp. mycoplanecinus, assembly GCF_001509495.1. NCBI lineage: Bacteria > Bacillati > Actinomycetota > Actinomycetes > Micromonosporales > Micromonosporaceae > Actinoplanes > Actinoplanes awajinensis. The sequence goes on from NZ_LLZH01000277.1 coordinate 23,801, forward strand.
TCGGCGCGCAGGCTCAGGCGCTCGCGCCGCCGGAGCTCGTCACCTATCTGACCGAGCACGTCCGCGCCCTGGCCCGGCTCTATCCCGGCTGACGCGTCCGCAGCACGCCGGTCAGCATCGGCAGGGTGAACTCGCCGGTCGCGGTCTCCGGCCGGCTCGCCAGGTAGTCGCGGATCCGGCCGAGCGCGGCGGCCCGCTCCGGCTCCGGCATGACCAGCATCCCGGCGCGCGTGCCGAGCGTGGCGACCAGCGAGTCGGCGGTGCGCCGCTGCCCGTGGGCGAACTCGGCCTGCTCCGGCGCGCTGACCAGGTGCGACGTCGCAGCCCGCCAGCTGCGGAGGGTGTCCCGGGGGCCGATCGCCGCGCTGCCGCTGACCCGTTCGAGGCCGGCGACCCAGTCCACCCGGTCGTCCAGGACGTTCCACAGCCCGGCGAGCACACCGCCGGGCGCGAGCACCCGGGCGATCTCCGGGCCGGCCACGGCCATGTCGAACCAGTGCATGGCGTTCCCGGCCAGCACGGCGTCGACCGAGCCGTCCGGCAGCGGGATCGCCTCGGCGCCGCCGGCCACGGAGCGGACGCCGGGCAGCGCGCCGCGCAACTCGGCCAGCATCGCCGGGTCGGGTTCGGCCGCGACCACGTCCAGCCCCAGCGCGCGCAGTGTGCCGGTGAGTTTGCCGGTGCCGGCACCGAGGTCCAGCACACGTGGGCCGGGCGCGTGCTCGAGGGCCCAGCGGGCCGCGGCGGGCGCGTAGTCCGGGCGGTGCTCGGCGTAGGCGACCGCGGCCGTTCCGAAGGAGGATGCGTGCTGATCCATGCCCAGACCCTAAGGTGTGCCGATGATCAACAGACGGGGCAGGCGTTTCCTCACGGCCGGCGTGATGCTCGCGGTGACTGCCGCCGTGCTGCCGGGCCGATCGTACGGGTCAGCGCAGCCGCCGGTCGGCCACACCTGGGGCTGCTTCGTCGTCGCGTCCGGGCCCGCCACCGACCCGCCCTGTCCGGAACCGATCATGCCCAGCCGGGGCCCGGTGTCGCCTCCGCCGCGGCCTACCGGCCTGGCCACCGACGGTGTCCCGGGCTGCGTGACCGGCCCGGCCCGCCCGGTGGTCGGCACCACCCGCCCGAGCCTGTCGGTGTCGTTCGCGCCGGACGGCCCGCAGCCCACCGAGGTCACCGTCGAGCACGAGTCGCTGGACGGCTCGGAGGAGCCGTATCAGAGCTCGGCGCCGGTGGAGCCGGGGAAGCCCGTCGTGCTGGAGGCCGACGAGGAGGGCCTGGCCCCGGGCGTGTCGTACCGGTGGCGGGTCACGGGGACGTCCGCCGACGCGGCCGAACCCGGCTGGTCGCCCTGGTGCGAGTTCACCGTCGTGGCCGGGCTCCTCGACCTGAGTGCGGCCACCGACCTGGACGCGGTCCGCGAACTCGGTGTCGACCCGGCCCGCCGCTACCCGGTCACGCTGCCGGTGCGGCAGTGGCGGCTGCTCCTGGACGCGCTCACACCCCCGGACGAGGGTGTCACGCTGGACGACGAGTTCGACGACGGCGCCGACGTGGTGACCGAGCGGCTCCGCGGGATCGGTGCCGGCGTGCGGGCACAGATCGCCGGACGGTCCACCGGCCAGGTGGCGACGGTCACGCTGACCGGCGACGAGTGGGCGTCGGCGGCGATGGAGCTGGCCATGATGGCCGGCGTCTGGGACGAGACGGCCGAGGAGGACCCCGAGGCCGACGAGGACGGCGCCACGCGCTGGGCGGCGGTCGACCGGCTCTCCGCGGCGCTCGGCGGCCCGGCTCACCCCGGCCTCGGTCACGATCGCTGAGGTCGCCGCGTCGACCTCGTGAGTGGGGCGGTGCTGCGCTTTCGGCCGCCGGGTTGGAAGATGGGTCCGATGCTCTCGTCAATGATGGCCGTACGCCGGCTCATGGATCTGCGGCACCGCGGCCGGGCCGAAGACCTGCCCGCGGTTCTCGCGGCGACCGCGCCGCTGCTCGACGTGGAAACCGCGACCGTGCTGCTCGTCGACTACGCGCAGCTCGCGCTGCATCCACTGCGCGGCACGACGCTGGACACGACGACCGCGCAGGCGGTGGAGGACACCCCGGCCGGGCTGGCCTTCACCACCGCGGAGACGCAGTGGGCCGACGAGGGTGACGGCGGGATGCTGTGGCTGCCGCTGCTGCACGGGGCGGAACGGCTCGGTGTGCTGGAGTTCCGGGTCAAGGCGTATCCGCCGGAGACCACCCGGCACGACCTCGAGGTGATCGCCGCCCTGGTCGCCGAGCTGATCGCGAGCCGGCGCTTCTACGGCGACGCGGTCGAGCAGACCCGCCGGCGGCTGCCGATGCAGCTGGCCGCCGAGATCATCTGGAATCAGCTGCCGCCGCTGACGTTCGCGGTCGACGGCACGATCGTCACCGCCGTGCTCGAACCCTGCTACGACGTGGGCGGCGACGCGTTCGACTACGCGGCCAACGACGACGTGCTGCACGTGGCGATCTTCGACACGGTCGGGCACGGGATCAGTGCCAGCGCGCTGACCACGCTGACGCTGAACTCCTACCGCAACGCCCGCCGGTCCGGGCTGTCGCTGGCCGACACGTGCCGGTCGATCGACAAGTGGATCCGGTCGCAGCACCCGGGCGCGTTCGTGACCGCGCTGCTGGCCGAGCTGGACATCCCGACCGGGATGTACCGGCGGATCAGCGCCGGCCACCCCGCCGAGCTGTTCCTGCGCGACGGGGTGGCCCTGCCGGCGCTGCCCACGCCCAACACGCTGCCGCTCGGCCTCGGCCACATGCTCACCCGGCCGCCCACGGTGATCGAGGTGCAGCTCGAGCCGGGCGACACGCTGGTGCTCTACACCGACGGCATCACCGAGGCCCGGGACGCGGCGGGGGACTTGTTCGGGGTGGACCGGCTCAGCGCGTTCCTGCTGGGGGAGTTGCGCCAGGGCGCGGCCGCCCCGGAGGTGATGCGCCGCCTGATCCAGACGATTGTCTCGTACGAGAACGACGACCTGCGCGACGACGCCACCGCAGCGATGCTCCAGTGGCGCCGGCGCTGACCGGTCACGACGCCAGCAACGCCGCCATCGCCTCGTTCTCCGCGGTCTGCTCGTTGATCACGTGCTTGGCCAGGCTGTGGACGTACGCGTTGCGCCCCGGCCCGTCCAGCAGCGACCGGGACATGGTGATCGCACCCCGGTGGTGTTCGATCATGAGCCGCAGGAACACGTCGGGTGCGGCCTTGGCGTCGGCGTGGTCCAGTTCGGCCAGCTGCGCGGTGGTCAGCATGCCGTGCCCGTCGTCGCCGTTGCTGTCTCCGGGCGGCTGATGCCACGCGTTCAGCCAGTCGTTGGTCTGGTCGATCTCGCGTTGCTGGTCGTGGATGATGAAGTCGGCGATCAGCCGGATCCGCTCCGGCACCTTGCCCTTCGCGATCAGCGTGCGGCTCATCGCGACGGCCTGCTCGTGGTGCTCGACCATCATCTGCGCGTAGTGCACGTCCACCCCGGCGGGTCCCGCCGCGGCGACCGGCTGGGGCGCCGGTGGCCGGGCGGGCTGCCGCAGCAGGACGACGGCCACGGCCGCCAGGACCAGGACCAGCCCGGCGGCGAGGCGACGGGACGTCACTCGGGTACGGGCCGGTCCGGTCACCGGGTCAGCCCTGCGAGCCGTCGTCGCTGGTGTTCCCGTTCGCGCCCTCACGGCCGGCCGGGGTCAGCGGGTTCATCTCGGTGAAGTCCCGCGGGACCAGGTCGAAGCCCTGCCAGTGCATCGGCATCGGGCTCTGGTCCTCGTCGCGGGGCACGTGGTGGAAGCCGACGCGGACCCACATCACCGGGTCGGCCAGCTTCTCCTTGTCCTTGACGAAGTCCACGACCGTCTTGATGTCCAGCGGGCACTCCGGGTCGGCGGCGTTGTCGCTGGCCCACTTCTCGCACAGGTTCTTCTGGCTGAAGGTCACGTCCGGCTTGGTCTCCGGGTGGCCCTCGTACTTGTCACTCGCGCCGAGTGCCAGCTCGTACGACCGCTGATGTCCGTCGGCGTTCTTGCTGGTCGGGCTGACCAGTCGCCAGAAGCGCTGGTTCGCCTTGGTGAACGTGCCCTCGGTGCCGAGCGTCTTGTGCGTCGTGGTCAGCGCCGCGGCCATCGAGCCCCGGCCGGACGTGGTGGTGTCGAACTGCTCGACCTTCTCACCGCCCTTGCCGGCGATGTTGAAGTCCACCCGCCAGAACGCGTTGTGGTAGTGCATCGTCGAGTAGTCCTTGGCCTCCTTCCCCAGCGGCCAGCCGTTGTCGGCGGTGGAGTACTCGCTCGGCGCCAGGTCACCGGTGGCGCCCAGGCGCGCGGAGATCTGGCCGTCGTCGTGCAGGCGGTACTCGGTCACGTACTCGTACCAGCCGAGCTTGCTGATCGTGCGCAGGACCAGGTCGTGACCCTCCTGGGAGTAGACCTTCTCGGTCTGCTCCTCGGTGGTGTCGTCCCACTCGTACTCGTGCAGGCGGTAGGCCAGGCCGCGCGGCTCGGCGCTGACGCAGAGCACGTCACGCACCTGCGGGTCGCCGCCGCCGTCCGAGCCCTGGCGCACCGAGCCGCCCTTGCAGTCGTCCCCGGTGATCGTCTCCAGGCCGTAGCTGCCCAGGCCGATCGCGGTCAGGTCGTTGTACTCGGTGTCGCCGGTGTCATACGGCACGTTGAGCTGGGCGAGCCGGATCGAGTCCAGCACCTGCACCTGCTCCGGGTAGCGCTTGGTGGCGACGAAGACGTGGTCCAGGACCAGCCCGGCCTTGTCGTTGATGCGCCAGCAGAGCTGCCAGGTGGTCCCGTTCGGCAGGGTCTCCTTGACCATCGCCGACGCGCCGCACGGTGTCGCCGCCGGGGCGGCCTGCGCCGCGACGGGCGCGGTCACGCTCAGCGTCGCCGCGGTCAGGAGCGCAGCGGCGCCGGCGATCTTTCGGTACCTCACAGGGGTCCTCACTTCAGGCGGGCGATCTTGCGACCGGACAGGTCGACGATCAGGTCGGTGACGTTGATGAAGTGACCGTCGCCGGTCTTCACGATCAGTTGCACGCAGCGGCTCGTGCCGCATTGGCTCGCGCCCCGGTCGGCGGGCTTGGCCGTGTAGATGTGCGCGGTCGGCACCAGACCGTCAGTTCCGGTCAGCTGCTCGCCGGTGGCCTTCTGATAGGCCGTCTTGAAGTCCGCGCTGAGCGGGTCGGCAATCAGCAGGTCCAGCGCGACCTTGGCCTCCTGCTCCGACGCCGGCGGCTGCATGCCGGTCGCCGCGAACGATCGGGCCAGCTTGCCGGTGGCCAGGTCGACGACCTGTTTGTGCAGCTTGCCGGTCTTGTAGTCGTAGAAGTACAGCTCGGCCTCGCGCCCGGTGCCGTCGGTGTCCAGGTCGGCCGCCAGGTACTCCGGCCCGGCCTTGCCGGTCACGTCGGTGGCGTTCGCGGCCAGTTCCGGCGTGAGCGCGATCGCGCGGGCCTTGTCGACCTCGCTGCCGGTCAGCGGATCACTTCCGGTCCCGGCGGCGGCCTCCGGCACCCGGCTCGGGTCGGACACCCGGGGCTGCTCAGCGGTCTTCGCGGCGCTTGTCGCTCCGGGCGTGCTCGGCGTGCTGGGCGCGGCGTTCGCCTGCCACGAGGCGACCCCGAAGGAGGTCACCGCAGTGACAGTCGCGATGCCGAGCCCCCAGCCCCATTTTCGGTAACGATCCTCCACGTTTGCCATTCCTCCCCATCGCTCAACAGTGCGCCGCAAACCATTACGAGGGGCAAGTAAAATTCACGTGAGGTGATCCCTGGCATTGACGCTGATCCGCTATGTCCTGCCTGGTAGAGGCGATCTTTGAAAACATTGAAATTCATTCTGAGACATTCGTCGAAATAACCGGAAAATGGCAGGCGTCAACGACGGACAACCCCTATTCGGTACGAATACGGAGCGCCCGTCCGCAGGCTACGAGCCACGTCCCGCCCGTGCGGCCGCCGCGAGGTGGCTGCCCACCCCGGACCGCGGCGCGCCTCCGGGTTCCCGGCTGGCTCTCAGGGGTGTCTCCGCGCCGCGGAGACACCCCTGAGGCCCAGCCAAGACCGGGAGACGCGCTGCGGTCCGGGGCGGTCGCGGTGTGGCGTCACCTTCCGGTCAGTTGCGTCGTGCGGCGTCTCCTTCCGGCGGGTCGGGCTGTGCGGCGGCGGGTGGCCACCAGGACCACGCCCGCGAGCAGCAGGGCGAGGGTGGTCAGTAACAGCGGACGGGCCCAGCTCCACGCCGACCGGCCGGCGACCGTGTCGGTGATCCAGGCGTTCAGGTTGTCGACGCGGGCGCTGTAGTCCGGGCCGGTGTGCGGGCAGCCGGGACCGTTGCTGACCACCGCCACCAGCACCGGCGCCGCGCCCCGCGACTCCCGGAAGTACGGGCCGCCGGAGTCGTGCGGGCACGGGCTGGTGTCCGGGCGCGGGGCGTGACCGGACGTCTCCAGCAACGAGTCCCGCACCGCGTCGACGGTGAACTGCCCGGTCTGCATCCGGGTCGTCGGCGCCACGTCACCGCCCTGCGTGGTCAGCCCGAACCCGGCGAGCCGCAGCACGTCACCGACCTCCGGCGGCGCGGTGGCGAGCTGGATCGGGGTGATACCGGTGACCGGTGAGGCCAGCTCGGCAAGTGCCACGTCCGCGTCCTCGGCCTGGTGCACGCCGATCACGTCGATCACGTAGCCGTCCCGGCTGTCCAGGTCGGCGCGCCCGATCGTGGCGGTGGTGCGCTCGGCCACCGTACGGTCCACGTGCTTGTCCCCGTCCCGGAAGCAATGACCGGCAGTGATCACCCAGCGGGGTGCGATCAGCGCGCCGGAGCAGGAGCTGTCCCGGGTGCCGCCGTCGTCCGCGGGCAGCCCGGTCATGGTGAGCTTGACCGCGAACCGGTACCCGCCGTCCGGCGCGTCCGTGCCGTACGCGATCGCCGCCGCCGGTCGGGCGCAGCAGGGCACGGCGAGCACGGCCACCACCAGGACGAGCAGACAGTTCTTCAGAATCCTGAGCACGATGGGACATGCTGCTGATCGCGCCGTCGGGGGAGCGTCAGCGCCGTCTTTACGGTTTCTTTATCCACGCGCTAGTTCTTCCGCGCCACCTCGCGCTGACATTCGTCGAGGTGGTTCCCGGTGGCCGTCACCGAATCGTCGCCGGCCTCGATACCGGTGCCGTTCTCGCCGACGGTCACGTGCTTGACACCCTTGGCGCGCAGGCAGGCGACCACGTCGTGGGCGAAGTCCTTGGCCGCCGGATTCGCCGGGTCCAACTCCCAGGCCGGCAGCGGCCAGAACGGCAGGCAGGCGTCCTGTGCCGCATCGAGTTCCGGCGGAACGTCGTCGCCGGCCATGAACGAGCCCTGGGAGCCCACCCCGTGCTCGCCCATGCACTTGTCGAACGCCTTGTTCAGGGCGGCCAGGTCGGCCGCGGTTTCGTCGAGCCGGTGCCGGGGCCGCTCGACCCTGGCCTTGCCCGCGGCCGGACCGGACGCCGACGGCGACACGGTGACCAGCGAGGCGATGGTCGGCGCCGCGGCCGGCGGTGGCTCGGCGGCCGAGCAGGCTCCGAGCCCGCCGACGATGAACGCCGCGGACAGGCTCCAGCGAAAAACCGATTTCACCACGTGACTCCTCCGCCCGGTGTGCTGTGCCGGACCAGCCTCGGCGACGAGTGTCAGGAACTTGTGAGGCCCGGAAATACCGGCGCCGGTGGAAGGGTTGCCGTGCTCGTGAGCGACGCGACGATCGTGGTGGTGGGTGCCGGTCAGTCCGGACTCTCCGCGGGATATCACCTGAAACGACGCGGGTTCGTCAGCGCGCTCACCGACCCGGCCGCCGGCCGTACCTTTGTGATCCTCGACGCGGCGCCCGCACCCGGCGGCGCCTGGCGGAACCGGTGGGAGTCGCTGCGGATGGCGACGGTCAACGGGATCTTCGACCTGCCGGGCTTCCCCAAGCCGCCGCTCGATCCGGCCGAGCCCAGCCGGACCGCGGTGCCCCGCTACTTCGCCGCGTTCGAGCAGGCGACCGACCTGCCGATCGTGCGTCCGATTCAGGTCACCGCGGTGCGCCCGGCCGACGGCGGCGGGCTGATCGTGGAGACCGACCGGGGCTCCTGGGCGACCGCGGCGATCATCAACGCCACCGGCACCTGGGACAACCCGGTCCGCCCGCACTATCCGGGGCAGGAGACGTTCGCCGGGCTGCAGCTGCACACCCGCGACTACGTGTCGGCGCAGCAGCTGGCCGGGCGGCGGGTCGCCGTGGTGGGCGGCGGGATCTCCGGGCTGCAGCTGCTCGAGGAGATCTCCCGGGTCGCGAAGACGTTCTGGTACACCCGGCGTGAGCCGGTCTTCCGGGCCGGTGAGTTCGACCCGGAGGTCGGCCGCGAGGTGATCGCCAAGGTCACCGCCGACGTCGAGGCGGGCCGGCCCACCGGCAGCGTGGTGTCCTACACCGATCTGGCCTGGACGCCGTACGCCCTGGCCGCCAAGGCGCGCGGTGCTCTGGAGCGCCGGCCGATGTTCACCGCGATCGAGCCCTACGGCGTGCGGGAGGCGGACGGCTCGTTCACCTCGGTCGACACCATCCTCTGGGCCACCGGGTTCAAGGCCGCGCTCACCCACCTCGACCCGCTGGGCCTGCGCACCCCGGGCGGCGGGATCCGGATGATCGGCACCCAGGTCGCGGCCGACCCGCGGGTGCACCTGATCGGTTTCGGCCCGTCGCAGTCCACCGTCGGCGCCAACCGGGCCGGCCGGGACGCGGTCGCCACCCTGGTCAGGTACCTGTCCCGCGGCGGCCTCGGCGCCGCCGCGGGATCACGCGGTCAGTTGCCGGCGCGGGCCGGCGAGTTGCCGGTGTAGACGGTGAGGCCGAGCGCCCCGGTGTCCAGCTTGCCGTCCGGGCTGACCGTGAAGCGCCAGCGGTCGTACCGGGTCTGACCGAGCACGATCACCACCCACGCGGCGTCGGCGCGGTTCACCAACGACTGCGCGCGCTCCAGCTCCCGGTTACCCGGCGTGGTGCCGAGGATCAGCACGCCGAGCTTGCGGTCGGTGTCCGAGCCCCCGCCGCGCAGCGTGTACGCGGTGTCCGCGCCCTCACCCTCGGCCAGCGAGATCGCGTCCCGGATGGTGACCCGCTCGCCGCCGGTCAGGTGCGGCCGGATGTCACCGGCGACCACCTGCACACCACCGGCCCACGGGCTGCTGCTCAGTTCCTCGGTCCACGACGCGACGAGCTCACGGGCCGCCGCCTTGTCACCCTGGATGCTGACCAGGCCGGTCGCCTGACCGAGGTCGATCAGCTCCCGTACCCCGCCGGCGGTGCCGAGCGTGACCAGCCGCGGGCACGGGCTGGCGATGTCGTTGCTGGCCGGCAGCGCCTGCAGGTCACGCAGCGAGGCCTGCCAGACCCGGCCGTTCTCCAGGGCCTCCCACGGCTCGCTCGGCTCCTCGTCCGGGGCGGCCAGCCGCAGCGCGATGCGGCTCTCGTCGAGGGACACGCCGTACACCGACGGGGTCGGACGCCCGGCCGCCTCGGCGCCGGTGACCAGCACCTGCAGCGCGCGGTCGATGGTCCAGGCGGCAGCGGTGTCGAAGGTGCGGGCCGGCGCGGCGGCCGCGGGCTCGGCCGGCTTGCCCGGCTTCGGCGCCTTCGGTGCGCCGCCGGTCGTGGTGGGACGACGGCGCAGGAACCACCAGGCGCCGCCGGCCAGCGCGGCGAGCAGCAGCACACCCACGATGATCCACACGAGAGCGCCGGAGGAGGAGTCCTTGGCCGGCGCGGCGGCGGCGGGTGCCGTGGTCTCGGCCGGGGTGGACGCGGCGTCCGACGGCGCCACCGGGGTGGTCGCCGGCAGTTCACCGGTCTGCACACCCTCGCCCTTGGCGTCCGGCGGCAGGATCAGGTACCAGCCCGGCGTGATCACCGCCGCGTCGGTCAGCGCGCCGCCGTCGGGCTGCTTGCGTCCCTTGTTGAGGTCGAAGATCTCCTGCCAGCGCTCGCCGTTGCCGAGCACCCGCTTGGCGATCGCGTAGAGGAACTCCGGCTGGCCCTCGTACTCCGGGAGGACCTGGTACCACTTGGTCTCGGCGCGCAGCTCAAGAGCGGCGGGCCGGGCGGCGAGCGGAGCCGCGACAGCCGGGGCAGCGGTCATACCCACCGCCGTGGAGAGCATCAGTCCCAGCAGGACAAGTCCGCCGCGACGGAATGTTCGACGGTGCATATGGCATCTTCCTCGCGCAGAGTCGATCGTGACGCCGACACCTTACATTCACCGTGTGCGATAACGTTTGGCGACTTTCCGCGCTCCTCGGCACCCCCTGCGGCCACCGTCACGACGGCGTCACGAGGCGTGCGGATCACCGTTCCTGGAGGCCTTGTGCAGCTCTTATTAACCATTGTCGACCCCGTGACGGGGGATGCCGCAGACGTGGCGCTGGTCACAGACGGTGATGCCACCGCGGAAGCGCTCGCGCACTCTGCGCAACACCTGCTGCGCGACGCGAGCCAGCGTACGAGCGCACCGGTCCTCTATGCCGACGGCAAGCCACTCGACCCGGCACTGTCCCTGACGGACTCCCCGGTCCGTGACGGCGTGGTGCTCGGCCTGGACGCGGCACCCGGCTGGCCGGCGCCGGAACAGCCCGGTCTGCTCGAGGTGCGGGTCGTCGGTGGCCCCGCGTCCGGCAGCTTCGTACGGCTCAGCGCGGGCAGCGGCGACCTCGGCGGCGACCGGGACGCCTGGGTGGTGATCGGCGACGCGGCGCTGCCGGCCGTGGCCGCCTCGATCAACGTGGACGTGCGGGCCCGCTGCACGATCGAACCGGCCGCGGGAGTGGCGCTGACCCTGGACGGCGAGGCGGTCTCCGACGCCGTCGAGTGGCGTCCCGGCCAGCTGGTCCGGGTCGGCGGCTCGCTGCTCGACCTGGCCGGCTACACCCGGCCGGACGCGTCCCTGGTGCCCTCCGCGGACGGCACCGGCCTGGACTACAACCGTCCGCCGCGGATCCGCCCGCAGCGCCACCAGACCAAGTTCCGGCTGCCGATGCCGCCCAAGGAGCCGCAGCGCAGCCCGGTGCCGTGGCTGATGGCGATCGTCCCGGTGGTCGGCGCGGTGGCCGCGATGCTGGTCACCGGCAACAAGACGCTGCTGCTGCTCGCGCTGCTCAGCCCGATCTCGCTGTTCGGCAACTGGCTGATGCAGCGCAAGCAGGGCAAGCAGTCGTACGGCCAGCAGCGCAAGGAGTACCTGGAGCGCAAGGCCCGGATCGAGCAGGACGCCCGGGAGGCGCTGGACCTGGAGAAGGTCGAACGGCGCGGGCTGTGTCCCGACCCGGCGCTGATCGCGGTGATCGCCACCGGCCCGCGCCGCCGGTTGTGGGAACGCCGCCGCCGCGACACCGACCACCTGCTGATCCGGGTGGGCAGCGGCGAACTGCCCGCCGAGGTGGCCCTGGACGACCCGGAGCAGGACGAGCACCGGCGCACCGTGCACTGGTCCATCCCGGACGTGCCGGTGACGCTGTCGCTGCGCGAGCACGGCGTGATCGGGTTCGCCGGCCCCGGCGACAGTGCCCGGGCGCTCGGGCGCTGGGCGGTGCTGCAGACCGCGGTGCTGCAGAGCCCGGCCGACGTACAGGTGACCCTGCTGACCGACCCGGCCGGCCGGGCGTCGTGGGACTGGGTGCGGTGGCTGCCGCACGCGCGCTCCGGCAACCCGAGCGCCCCGCCGGTGCTGATCGGCCACGACGCCGACTCGGTCGGCCGCCGGGTCGCCGGCCTGCTCGAACTGGTCGAGCAGCGCGCCGCGGTCCGCAAGGAGACCGGCTCGGCCGGGTTCCGCGAGCCGGACATGCTCGTCGTGCTGGACGGCTCGCGCCGGCTGCGGTCGCTGCCCGGCGTGGTGCAGCTGCTGCGCGAGGGCCCGGCCATGGGCGTGTTCGCGATCTGCCTGGACACCGACGAGCGGCTGCTGCCTGCCGAGTGCCAGGCCGTCGCGGTGGTCGAGGGGTCCCGGCTGCGGATCTCGCGGACCGGTTCGGATCAGCTGACCGACGTCGAGCCGGACTTCCCGGCCGCCGACTGGTGCTCCCGGGTGGCCCGCTCGCTGGCCCCGATCCGCGACGTCAGCGACAACGAGGACGACGCGGCGCTGCCCTCGTCCAGCCGGCTGCTCGACGTGCTGGCCCTGGACCCGCCGCGGCCCGAGGACATCCTGGCCCGCTGGGCGATCCGGGGCGCCAGCACGTCGGCGGTGGTCGGTGAGTCGTTCGACGGGCAGTTCGAGATCGACCTGCGCCGCGACGGCCCGCACGGCCTGATCGCCGGCACCACCGGCTCCGGCAAGTCCGAGCTGCTGCAGACCATCGTGGCGGCGCTCGCGGTGGCCAACCGGCCGGACGCGATGACGTTCGTGCTGGTCGACTACAAGGGCGGCAGCGCGTTCGGCGACTGTGTCCGGCTGCCGCACACCGTCGGCATGGTCACCGACCTGGACGAGCACCTGGTGCGCCGGGCCCTGGAGTCGCTCTCGGCCGAGCTGCGCCGCCGTGAGCACGTGCTGGCCGCGGCCGGCGCCAAGGACATCGAGGACTACACCCGGGTGGCCGCCCGGCAGCCGGGCGCCGACCCGCTGCCCCGGCTGATGATCGTCATCGACGAGTTCGCGTCGATGGCCCGGGAGCTGCCGGACTTCGTCACCGGCCTGGTCAACATCGCGCAGCGGGGCCGGTCGCTCGGCATCCACATGCTGCTCGCCACCCAGCGGCCCAGCGGCGTGGTGTCACCGGAGATCCGGGCGAACACCAACCTGCGGATCGCGTTGCGGGTCACCGACGCGTCGGAGAGCCAGGACGTGCTGAACGCCCCGGACGCGGCCCGGATCGCGAAGAGCACGCCGGGCCGGGCGTACGTGCGGCTCGGGCACGCCTCGCTGGTGCCGTTCCAGGCCGGCCGGGTCGGCGGGCGCCGTCCGGGCACCGCCGGGCCGGCCGAGGTGGCCGCGCCCGACCTGCGGGTGCTCGACTGGGCGGACCTGGTCCGGCCGATCGAGACCACCAAGGCGTCGCAGCAGGTCCGCCAGGAGGAGGTCACCGACCTGCAGGTGCTGGTCGAGGCGCTGCGGGTGGCGTCCGAGCAGGCCGGCGTGCCGGTGCAGCACAGCCCGTGGCTGCCCGCGCTGCCGCCGTCGGTGCTGCTCGGCGACCTGGACGCGACCGACGGTGTCGCGTACGGCGTGGAGGACCTGCCGGCCCAGCAGCTGCAGCGCACCGCGGCACTGCGGCTCGACCAGTTCGGTCACCTGATCGCCGCGGGCGCGCCGCGGACCGGGCGTTCGCAGCTGCTGCGCACCCTGGCCGGTTCGCTGGCCCGCAAGTACTCCAGCGCCGACGTGCACCTCTACGGCCTGGACTGCGGCAACGGCGCGCTGCTGCCGCTCAACGGCCTGCCGCACTGCGGCGCGGTGGTCACCCGGACCGAGGTGGAGCGGGCGCTGCGCCTGATCGACCGGATCGGTGAGGAGATCCGCCGCCGGCAGGGTGTGCTGGCGGCCGGCGGTTTCGCCGACGTCACCGAGCAGCGCAAGGCGGCCACCGAGGCCGAGCGGCTGTCGCACGTCTTCCTGCTGCTGGACCGCTGGGAGGGCTTCCTGTCCACCCTCGGCGAGCTGGACAGCGGCACGCTGACCGACAAGATCTTCACGTTCCTGCGCGAGGGCGCCAGCGTCGGCGTGCACGTGGTGATCACCGGCGACCGGTCGGTGCTCAGCGGCCGGATCTCCACCCTGACCGAGGACAAGATCACGTTCCGGCTGGCGGACAAGACCGACGTGGCGATGCTCGGCCTGCACCCGCGCAACCTGCCGGACGAGATCGCTCCGGGCCGGGCGTTCCGCGCCGAGACCGGCATCGAGGTGCAGGTGGCGCTGCTGACCGCGGATCCCAGCGGTGCGGCGCAGGCGGCCGCGCTGTCCGCGATCGGCCGGGAGACCACCGAACGCGACGCCGCGGTGCCCGGCGCGTTGCGGCCGTTCCGGCTCGGCGAGGTGCCGACCCAGATCGGGTACGCCCAGGCAGCCGCCCTGCCGCAGGCCTCGACCGGCGACGGCTGGCTGATGGCCGGCGTCGGCGGCGAGAACCAGCTGCTGCAGTACGGCCCGGACCTGGCCACCGGAGTGCCGGCGTTCGGCATCGGCGGCCCGTCCAAGTCGGGTCGCAGCACCATGCTGCTGAGCATGGCCCGGTCCGCACTGGACCGCGGCCAGCAGGTCATCGTGCTGGCCCCGCGTACCTCGCCGGTCCGCGACCTGGCCGGCAAGCCCGGCGTGATCACCGTGCACACCGGCACGGACGTGACACCGGACGAGCTGACCGCGGCACTGGCCCAGGTGACCGGCCGGGCGTTGATCGTGGTCGACGACGCGGCCGCGCTGCGCGACATGGCGGCCTCCGGCGAGCTGCGCGACGTGATCCGCAACGGTGAGGCCAAGCGCCTCGCGGTGATCTACGCGGGTGACCCGGAGGACCTGGGTGTCGGGTTCAGCGGCTGGCTGGTCGACGCGCGGCGCAGCCGGCGGGGCGCGCTGCTGTCCCCGCAGAACCGCACCGACGGCGACCTGATCGGCCTGCGACTGCAGCGCACCCAGATCGGCCAGCCGGTGAAGGCCGGCCGGGCGATGCTGCACCTCGGTGACGGCGAGCCGCTCACCGTGCAGGTGCCGGAGTAATACCGAAGGGGGCGGGCGCCGAAGCGCCCGCCCCCTTGTCACCAGACGATCAGCCGCGCAGGGCCTTGGCCAGCTCGTCGTCGGCCTGCTGGAACGTGTCCGCGGCGGTGGTCAGGTACTTGCCCATGCCCTCGAGGCCCTCGAGCATCTTGCTGGCACCGTCGTTGAACTCGGTGTACGACTGGTCGAACTGCTTGCTCGACGAGTCGGTCACGTAGCCGCCGTTCACCAGGCCGTTGACCATGTTCTTCAGCTCGCTGAGCTTGGAGATGATCTCTTCTTTGCCGTTGGTGAGCTTGGTCGCGGCGTCGCGCATCTCCTGGTACGTCACATTGACGTTAGCCATGTCAGTCTCCTTCTCAGGCTGGGTGAATCTCAGGCTTCGGTGAATTGAAAAGTGCCGGTGACCGCGTCGAAGACGTCGAAGAACTCGGTCTCCAGCGCCAGCACCGGGGAACTGCCGGTGATCAGGGCCACCCGCGAGGGGTCGGGCCCGGGAAACGGCACGAAGGTCTGCATGATCAGCGACCGGACCCAGCCGGCGCCGTCGGGCAGCGTGATGTCGTCCACGCCGCGGGTGCGGGGCACCCGGCCGGCGCCGGTGAGCTCGACCGACTCGACCTCGCGCCAGATCGAGTCGGTGCCCCGGCGCGGCTGGGCGGTCAGGTGCGGGGTGATCGCATCGGCGGCGGCCTGCCCGTCCGGGGCGTCCACGATGGTCACCGTCACGGTGGCCGACATGATCGCGTCGCCGACCGGGGTGACCAGGGTGCCGCAGAACCGGGCGCCGCTGTCGTACGCCCGGCGGGCCGTCTCGCGCAGCACCTTGGCCAGCGCGGACCGGTGCTCGTATAGGGCGGGGACGTCCTTGAGGCGCGCCTCGACCAGTTTGCCGACCGCGGCGTTGCGGGCGTCCGGGTGCAGCTCGAGCTCGAACCACGAGTCCGGGACGGTGATCGAGAAACCGGTCACGGTCATGCTCAGCCCTTCGTGCTCTCGCGCAGCTGCGCGGCCAGGTCGTCGTCGGCCTTGTGCAGGTTCTCGACGGCCTGTTTCGCCATCTTGATCAGCGCGTCACAGTTCTTGTCGACCTGTCCGCGTCCGTCGCGCCAATGTGACTCAAAGTTACCAATAGCGCCGTCGATCTCACGGCCGCCGAGGTCGCCGGAGTACTCGTTCATCCAGGACCGGGCCGAATCCATACCGGCTCTAATGTCTTCCAACTGGACAGCGAAGTCCGACAGGCCGTCCAGATTGACCGTTAAGCGGTCGCCAGCCATGGGTCTCCGTCCCTGTCGATCTGTTGCGCCCCGGGCAGAGTACGCGGCCCGGTCCAGATCATCCACTCCCATGATCGGAACACTGCGTGACGAGGCACGTTAGACTCCCGGCGTCGTACGCAGAGTGGAGGCACCAATGGCGAGGCCGACGGACTGGTATGTCCTCGACATGGACGGCGATCCCACCCCCGGCGACCCGGACCGGGTGCGGCAGCTCGCGTCCCGTTTCCACGACTTCGCCGAGCACGCGCACCGGGCCAAGCTCGCCGTCGACTCGCTGCAGGGCGACGGCGCCGTGCTCACCTGGATCGGCAAGTCCGGCGACGCGTTCCGCGAGCAGTTCGGCGCGTTCCCCGACCAGGTCAACAAGCTGTACCGCTCGCACCTGATGGTCGGTGACGCGCTGGAGACCTTCGCGCCGGTCCTGGAGAGCGCGCAGGCCCAGGCCGACCGGGCCCTGGCCGACGGCCGGGTCGCGGCCGACAAACTGAAGTCGTTGCAGGGTTCTCTGAGTCTGGCCGAGACCGATTTCACCGGTGCCGCGCAGGCCGCCGACCGGGCCCGCGCGCAGACCCAGGCGCCCGACCCGGAGCAGGTCAAGCAGGCGGTCCGCGACTCCGAGGCGGCGCAGCAGAAACGCGACCAGGCGCGCAGCGCGGTCTCCGGCGCGCAGGGCGAGCTGGACCTGGCCAAGCAGCTGGCCGACCAGGCCAAACAGCTGCGTGACGGCGCGGCCCGCACCTGCGCCCGGGAGATCGACGACGCGTCGGACGCCGGCATCCAGCCGCGCTCGTTCTGGGCCAAGCTGGCCGAGGCGTTCAAGGAACTCTGGGACATCATCTGCGAGGTCGCCAAGTGGGTGGCCCTGGTCGCCGGCATCATCGCGATGATCATCGGTGGCCCGCTGGCCTGGGTGGCCCTCGCCGCGGGAGCGATCCTGCTGATCAAGGCGGTGGTCGACTTCGCCCAGGGCAAGGGGTCGGTGATGGACCTGGTCTTCGGCATCCTCGGGGTGATCCCCGGCGTCAAGGGCCTGACGTCGCTGACCAAGCTCAGCGCGCTCTACAAGGCCGGTGGCCTCAAGGAGATCGGCAAGGCCGCGCTGACCGGCATGAAGACGATGGCCAACGACATGGTCAATATCGTCAAGCAGGCCGGCGTCGGCGCGGTCACCGTGGTCAAGAACCTCGGCGGGCTGGCGACGCTGGGCGCCGCGAAACTCTCCGACCTGTTCCACGTCAAGGTGCCGCCGGTGCCCAAGGACGTGTCCCGGTCGATCAACATCCGGGAGTGCGTCACCGATCCGATCGACGTGGCCACCGGCGAGATGGTGCTGTCCGAGATCGATCTCGAGTTGCCGGGGCCGCTGCCGTTCCGGCTGGAGCGCACCCACCTGTCGTCGTACCGCGGTGGCGGGCTGTTCGGCGCCTCCTGGGCGTCCACGCTGGACCAGCGGATCGAGACCGACAGCAAGGCCAGGCTGTTCTTCGCGGCCGACGCGATGGTGCTGGTCTATCCGATCGGCGCGCCCGGTGCCGCGGTGCTGCCCGAGGAGGGCCCGCGCTGGCCGCTGACGATCGCCGTGGACGGCAGCGCGCGACTGGACACCGGCACGCAGGTGCTCGGGTTCACCGCCGAGGGCCGGCTGGCCACGGTCGCCGACCCGGCCGGTGACCTGCTGCGGGTCGAGCGCGACGCGGACGGTGTGCCGCGCGCGCTGCACCACCCGTCCGGGCGCCGGGTCGTCTTCACCGCCGAGGACGGCCGGATCACCGGGATCACCCTCGCCGCCGCCGGGTCCGGCCGCCGGACGGCGATCGCCGCTTTCGGGTACGACGGTGACGGCCACCTGACCACGGTGCGGAACATCTCGGGGGAGCCGGCGACGTTCCGCTACGACCACGAGCACCGGATCACCCAGTGGATCGACCGCACCGGGTACGGCTACCGCTACACCTACGACGAGGACGGCCGCTGCGTCGGCACGGTCGGCGAGGACGGTTACCTCAGCGCCACCCTCGCCTACGAGCCGGGCGGCACCACCTGGACCGACTCGCTCGGGCACACCACGGCGTACACGTTCGACGAGTACCACCACAAGACGAGCGTCACCGACCCGCTGGGCAACACCACGCGCTACGTCTGGGGCCGGCACAACCAGCTGCTGTCCGAGACCGATCCGCTGGGCCACACCACCAGCTACGCCTACGACGAGCAGGGCCGCCCCACCACGGGCACCCGGCCGGGGGTCGCGCCGACGCTCGACCTGGGCCGGTTGCGCGGCGGCCGCCTGCGCAACCCGGAACGCGTCGAGGCCCTCGCGGGCTGGGTCGCCACCACCGCGGACGGCGAGACGATCAGCTACGACCCGGAGGGCTACCCGATCGAGCGGGCCGGCGCCGCCGGGGGAGTCTGGCGCGGCGAGTACGGGCCGTTCGGCATCCTGCTGGCCACCGTCAACGCCGAGGGCGGGCGCACCGGCTACACCTACGACACCGAGCTGCGGGTCACCTCGGTCACCGACCCGCGCGGGCTGGTCTGGCGCTACGTCCACGACCCGGCCGGCCGGCTGGTCGCCGAGACCGACTTCAACGGCCGGACCCGGACGTTCACCTACGACGCGGCCGGCCGGCTGACCGCCACCACGAACGGGCTCGGCGAGACCGTCGACTACGTCCGCGACCCGGTCGGCAACCTGCTGGAACGGCGGACCCCGACCGGCACCACCACCTACCGGTACGACGCGGACGGCCACCTGATCGCGGCCACCGGCGACGACGCCGAGCTGACCTTCGTGTGGGACGGCGCGGGCCGCCGGATCGCCGAGACGGTCAACGGCCGGACCGTACGCCTGGACCTCGACGAGACCACCGGCACCATCACCCGGCACACCCCGGCCGGAGTCACCGGCGCGTGGACGCTCGACCCGTTCGGCCGCCCGTACGCGCTGCGCAGCGGCGGCCACGAGCTGACCGTCGGCCACGACGCGCGGGGCCGGGAGATCCACCGGGCGGTCGACGGCCGGCCGGTGCTGGCCCAGCGGCACGACGACGGCGACCGGCTGCTCGAGCAGGACATGCCCGGCGTCGGCATCCGCGGTTTCGAGCACCGGGGCGACGGCGTGCTCAGCGCGATCACCGACGGGACCGGCCGCCGCGAGTACGGCCTGGACCGCACCGGCCGGGTCACCAGCACCGGCGACGAGACCTACCACTATCCGCAGGGCCGCCTCGACGGCGAGTACGACGGCACGGACCTGCTCGCCGGCAACGGTGTCACCGCGACGTACGACGGGCACGGGCGCATGCTCACCCGTACCGTCGACGGTTGTGGATCGTGGGTTTTCACCTGGAACGCCGACGATCAGATGGTGGCGGCACGGACCCCGGGCGGCGCGGTCTGGCAGTACCGGTACGACCCGCTGGGCCGCCGGATCAGCAAGCAGAGCGGCACCGAACGCTACGACTTCGCCTGGTCCGGCAGCAGCCTGGTCGAGCAGGCGCACGTCGGCGCGGACGGCACCCTGCGGATCACCACGTGGGACCACCACCCGGCCGACGGGCGCCCGGTGGCCCGCACCGTGCGGGTCGGCGCCGACCTGGACTACGCCACAGTGGTCACCGACCAGATCGGCACGCCGACCGAGCTGCTCGGCGCGGACGGCGCGCTGCGCTGGCAGAACACCGCCACGCTGTGGGGCGCCACCGACGCACCGGCCGCCGCGCAGCCGCTCGCCTTCCCCGGGCAGTACCGCGACGACGAGACCGGTCTGCACTACAACGTCTACCGGTACTACGACCCGCTGACCGGGCGGTACCTGAGCCAGGACCCGCTCGGGCTGGCGCCGGCCGTCGACCCGGCGGCGTACGCGGCGAACCCGCTGCTCTGGGCCGACCCGCTCGGCCTGATGTGCACCGGGCCGGGCAGCACCGCCGGGCTGAACATCCCGAAGGGTCTGAGCCCGACCGACATCGCCGCGATGATGGACACCGCCGGTGACATCAGCCTGATCAACACGTTCAAGCAGCCGCTCGAAGTGATCCCGGACCTCAAGCTCAACCAGTCGAAGCCGCAGTGGCTCTTCCACGGCTCGGACGTCCCGCCGGACAAGATCTTCAAGGAGGGTCTCGTCTCGAACGCGGTCTACAACAAGGCCGGGTCGCACTACGACATCAAACTGCACCAGCAGAACAGCTCCAAGGTGCGCGACGGCGGCACCTACAGCGGGTTCGTCTCGACCACCGAGGACTGGAACACCGCGCTGCAGTTCGTCCGGGACAAGGACATCTCGTTCCAGCTGCAGAAGCTCGATCCCACCGGCGTCGACTTCGTCAAGAACGTCGGCGGCAAGGACTTCAAGATGCACTTCGGCTACGTCTACGTGGTGAAGGCCGACAGTCAGCCCTTCGTCGAGCTGAACGTCCAGGCGATCAACGACATCAGCAAGATCTCCCAGAAGGAGTTCGCCGCGCTGGACCACATCCCGGGCTTCAACATCTCGCACGCGTTCAAGATCGATACGCCGTACAACGTCGGGATCAAGAACGGTGTGCAGCAGCTGGACATCCCGCCGGGCAACTTCCAGATGGAGCAGTTCGACAACCCCGGCTTCGCACGTTAGGACATCGGTTATGCAGTGGATGTATGCGATCGACCCGGCCTACGACGGCGTATCGGACGTTCCGCCGTACGCGATCGCCGGGGCCTACCCGCTCGACGCCGACGGCACGCCCACGGCGGAAATGATCCCGAACCCGGACTACCGGCCGTCGCCGCGGGTCCTCGGCCTGCCCGCGCCCGCCAACGACGTCGAGGCGGCCATCCAGAACGCGGCCACCGGACACGGTGACGACGCCGCGGTCCGGGCCGCGCTGCTGGCCGGCACGGTCTTCGTCGACCCGGCCGCGCCCGCCGACGACCTCGAGCTGCGGGCCTGGACCTCGGACCGCCACCTGCCGGCCGCCGGGCACGACCAGGTCTGGCGGCGGCTGCCGGTCGCCCGGTTGGCCGCCGAGCTCGACGACCGGGCGCTGCTGCTCAACCCGGGCACGGACCTGGAGGTACGGCTGCCCGCCGCGGCGCTGCGCTGAGAGCTCAGAAGCTGACTTCGATGCCCATCAGCGGCGGGCGCTTGACGTGGAACGTCCGGTTGAACCAGGCGCCGATCCGCGAGGTGATGTAGCGGCGCTGCAGCAACCGGTGGGCCGCCAGGGTCTCCTCCGGCGACAGCAGCCGGGCGGTGCCCTGGATCGGCTGGGCGCCCGCCGGGACCTTGCCGCGGATGTCGCACGCGACCACCTCGACCCGGGGGTTGCGGCGGATCCGCTTGACCTTCCAGGCCTCGGCCTCCGAGACGGTGGTCAGCACGTCGCCCTCGGTGACGTGCCAGACCGGCGTCGCGACCGGGGTGCCGTCCTTGCGGAACGTGATCAGGCTGACCTGCTTGCTGGCGACGATCTCTGCGGGGACGCTCATGACGGCGATCCTAGTGCTCGTCCGGCAGCAGAACGGCCGCGCTCTCGCTGAACTCCAGCAGCCAGAGCACGTGCGGCTGCGGCTCGCACAGCCGCAGCGTGACACCGCGCTCGGCGCACCACTGCTGGGCGCTCAGCAGCACCCGCAGGCCGCGCAGGTCGACGAAGCTCACCTGGGCCATGTCCACCTCGACCCGCCGGACACCGTCGTGCACCGCGTCGTCGAGGAACGTGGCGAGCAGCGGCCCGCCGGTCAGGTCGAGTTCACCGCTGAGCACGATGGCCAGCCGGTCGTCGAGGGCGTCCTTCACCGCGGCGTGCAGCCGGGCGCCGCCGTCGGCCGTCACGACGCACTCTCCGGACGGGTGGCCGCGGCCGGCTGGGTGGCGACGGTCGCCCAGACCACCTTGCCGAGCCGGCAGGGCAGCACGCCCCAGGTCCGGGCCGCCGCCGCGACCAGCCGCAGGCCCAGCCCCCGGCGGCCCAGCCAGTCACCGGGCCGGCCCGGATCGTCCTCCACGAGCCGCGGGAACGTGGCGTCCCGGTCGTGCACGGTCAGGTGCAGCACGGCCCCGCGCAACGACACCCGCACGTCGAGGTCGGTGGCCGCGTGTTCGATGGCGTTCATGACCAGCTCCGACATGATCAAACGGGCCTGATGGGTCAGCTGCGGCACCCCGAAGGCCAGGCACGCGTCGCCGGCCAGGGTGCGAGCCAGGGCGTTCGAGCGCAGTTCCGGCGGCAGCGCCAGGTGCCAGTGCCGGCGCTGCCCGGTGGCGCCCCACACCGCGGCGCCGTCCAGCGGGGCGGCGGCGGCCAGCGCCTCGCCGACGCTGGCGGCCAGCCGGATCCGGCTCTCCGGCAGCCGCCGGGCCACCGCCGGTGGCGCGCCGATCAGCACCAGCACGGTCGGTGAGCCGGTCTCCCGGACGTAGCGGGCCGCGGTCTGCCAGGTCGGCGCGGACTCGCCGGCCGGATCGTCCAGCCGGGCCAGATCGACGATCAGCAGCTGGGGTGTCTCGGCCAGGCAACCGCGCAGTGCCGCGGCGGTCTCGGTGCGCAGCCGGGCGTCCCAGCCGCCGTGCACTTCCAGCTGTGTCACCGCGTGGTCCGGGTCGTTGACGCACACGACCTGTGCCACACCGGAGACGAGAAAAGCGTTGGTCATTACTTCGAGTCTTTCGAAGGGGCCGTCGCGGGAACCGTCCGAGCATGGCGTGCTCCGTGGCCCCGCGCCAGGCACATCCCCTGATCGGGTCGTCCGTTCGGCCTATGTAGATCCACTCGAAAGGCGGGCGAAAGCGCTTACCCGCTCGCAGTTTCCGCAAACCCCGGCGACGGTCCCAGTTGAAGATCAAGACTGGCGGCGTCGAGTTCCCGGCTGGCCGGTGGGCTCGCGATTCCACCGGACCTGACGGAAAGAGCGGGCCTATGAGCGCGGTTGTCGCGGAGCAAGCCCTCAATGGAGCGGAAGCGGCCCGGCGGGACGCGTCGGCGCCCCGGCTGCGGGACCTGGTGTCCCCGCTGGGTGGCCTGGTCAACAACGTCTACCAGCTGCCGGTCGAGTCCTCGGACCCGCCGCTCGCGGTGTTCTCGGCTGACCTCGGCGACGTGTCGACGGTGCTGCCGAACCTGTGCGGCCCGGACTGCCTCGGCACCCTGGACGGCACCGGCACCGGCGTGGACCCGGAACGCTCGGCGATCGTCGGCATCGCCGAGGGCCTGGAACGCTACGCGAACTGCGTCTACGACGACCGCCAGCTCCGCTGGGCCACCGCCGACGAACTGGCCGCCGAGGGTGCCGCGGCGCTCGACCTGGACAGCCTGCCGCGCTGCTCGCCGGCCGAGCTCGAGGACCCACACAGCCCGCTGGTGCTGCCCGAGCGCACCGCGCGGATGCGCTGGATCCGCGGCCTGGACCTGGCCACCGGCACACCGTCCTGGGTGCCCGCGTCGCTGGTCTTCATGCACTTCTCGGCACACGACGGCGAACGGATCACCAACCCGATCTCCACCGGGGCGGCCACCCACCCCGACCCGGCGGTGGCGGTCCGCGGCGCGCTGTGCGAGGTGATCGAACGCGACGCGATCAGCCTCACCTGGCTGCACGAGCTGCCGTTGCCCCGGATCGAGCTCGACACGGTCGGCCCGGAACTGCAGCGCTACCTCGACCTGTGTGCCGGGCGCGACGTCGAGATCCAGCTCTACGACGCCACCACCGACCTGGGCATCCCGACCGTGTACGGCGTCTCGATCGCCCGCAATCATCCGACCTGTCGTACCGTCGTGTCCTGCGCGACCAGCCTCGATCCGCAGACCGCGGCGGCGAAGGCGATCTGCGAGACCGTGTCGGTGCGCATCGCGCTGCGCGGAGCGCAAGCGCCCAGTGAGGACGTCCGGACGTTCACCGGGGTGTCCGACGGCGCGGCCTACATGGCGGTGCCGGAGCGGGCCGCCGCCTTCGACTTCCTGCTGTCCAGCCCGGCCCGGCGCCGGCTGTCGAAGATGCCGGTGCTGTCCACCGGGGACTCCACTGCCGACCTGCGCCTGGTGCTCGACCGGCTGGCCGAGCGGGACCTGGCCGCGTACCTGATCGACCTGAGCACCGACGAGGCGATCCGGGCCGGGATGACCGTGGTCCGCGCGGTCGTGCCCGGGCTGCAGCCGCTCTGCTTCAACTACCGGGCCCGCTACCTCGGCTCGCCCCGGCTCTACCGGGCGCCGGTCGCGATGGGCTACCCGTCCAGGACCGAGGCGTCGTTGAACGCCTGGCCGCAGCCATTCGCGTGAGGATCGCCATGTATCACCTGTTCGTCACACCCGTCGGCCCGTTCGGCTTCGCCGTCGCCGAGCGGCTGCGTGACCTGGTCCACGACGTCGAGATCGCCGGCGCGCCCGGCGCGGTGGTCCGGCCCCGGACACCGGAACCCCGGCTGCACGTGCTCATCGCCTGGCGCCGGATCCCCGAGCTGGAGCGCGAGTGTGACGAGGAGTCGTTCCGCACCGGCCAGCCCTGGCTGCCGGTGATCCTGGACCACCCGGTGCTGGAGATCGGCCCGGCCGTGGTCCCGGGCGCCGGCGCGTGCCAGAGCTGCTACCGCGGCCGGCAGGCACAGCACGACCCGGCCCGGACCGTCCGCGCCGCGGTGGACCGGCACTACACCGCGGACGCGCAGGCCGGTCCGGCCGGATACCTGCCGTCGACCGCGCTGCTCGCGGCGGCCGCCGTCGCCGAGGCCGTCGACCGGCTCCGGACCGCTCCGGAGGACGAGGCCGGTCGGGTACGGCAGATCGACGTGCCGACCCAGCAACTACGCGCCGGCCGGGTGGTCGGCGTGCACGGATGTCCGCGGTGCGGCCTGGGCCGGGACGAGACCACCCGGTCGTACGTACGGCTGCCCGACCTGCTGCAGGGAGTGTGGGGATGATCGGAACCGAGGAAGCGACCCGGCACGAGGGCCGGATGTCGGCCGCCACCATGGCCTACGTCACCGGCGTCGACCCGCAGTTCCAGGTGCCGGACCGGCCCTGCCTGGTACCCGGCCTGGTGACCGTCCCGCTCGACGACGGCCTGGCGTTCGCCGGCGGCGGCAACCGCAATACCGCGCTGCGTGGCCGGACCGCGACCACGCTGATCCCGCGGCTGCTGCCCGAGCTGGACGGCGCCCGCACCGTCCCGGAGCTGGCCGCCGCGCTGCCCGGGGTGTCCGAGCGCACCCTGTACGCCTGCGTCTCGATGCTCTACGTCAGCGGCCTGCTGCAGAACGGCCCGGCCGGCGACGAGCTGACCCTGATCCCGGCCGAGGTGATCGACTACCTGGGCCGGAACCTGGACACCACCCGGGTCAACCGCAGCCGCAGCGAGGCCGGCGACCGGCTGGCACAGATCCGGGTGCTGCTCGCCGGGCCCGGTGCGCTGACCGGCGTGCTGCGCACCGAGCTGGCCGCGTCCGGCGTGGACGTGCACGGCTGGACCGGTGCGGACATGCCGATCGGGGCCGGAGACTTCGTGGTCGCCGTCGACGACGGGGACGCCGCGGCGATGGCCCGGGTCGACGAGGCGTGCCGCCGGGCCGGGATCGGCTGGCTGCGCACCGCGGCCGGTGAGCGCACCGCCGAGGTCGGGCCGCTGTTCGACGCCCGGTACACCGGCTGCTACGACTGCTTCGCCGGTCCGTTCGATCGCGGCGAGCCGTCGCCGGCGCGGGTCGCTGCCTGGGCCGCCCTGATCACCACGGAGATCGTGCACCTGCTGTCCCGGGTCGGCCAGACCCCGTCGCTGACCGGCTGCGCGGTGTACGACCTCGTCGACTGGACCCAGTCCACGCGCAGCGCGTACCGCCTGCCGGGCTGCCCGGTCTGCCTGCCGTCCGAGCTGCCGGGACCGGCGCTGGCCCACGTGTACGAGCAGGCGGTGGCGTTCCCGCCCCGCGAATGGCTCAACCCCAAAGACCACCAGATGCACTTCAAACCGTCGAACGTGGCGCTGCAGCGCTACAACCGGGACTTCCCGGCCGCCGTGAAGGTCCCCCTCGGCGAGGAACAGCCGATCGGGGCGCTGCTGCGGCGTACCGCCGGGCTCCGCGAGGAGCGCGACGGGCAGGTCCGCCGGTGGGCGCCGACCGGCGGGAACCTCGGCTCGGTGCAGGCCTACCTGCTCGCCCTGGACGTGCCCGGGACCGACCCCGGCTGGTACTTCTACCAGCGCGGCGACCACAGCCTGGCCCGGATCCGCCCGCTCGACGACACCGGCGGCGTGGTGGCCGCGGTCAGCCCGGCGCTCGCCGCGGACCGGCCGTCGGCACTGCTCGTGCTCACCGGCGCGCTCGGTGTGGTCGCGGCCAAGTACCACGAGTTCGCCTACCGGATCCTCTGCCTGGACGCCGGCGCGGCGCTCGCCCAGCTGACCGCGCTCACCGACGAGCACGGCGCCACGGCCCGGATCGCCGACCGCTGGGACGACACGGCGATCGCCGCCGCGCTGCGCCTGGACGACAGCGAGCCGGTCACCGCCGTGGTCGCCCTGACCCTTAGGAACGACGCATGAGCGTGGACACCGCCGACGAGCGCCTGCACCTGCTGGAACGGCTGCTGGCCGACACCAAGCGGGACCCCGGGCCCCGGATCCTGGTCCCGGCACACCTGCAGCCGCCGCCGCACGAGGGGCCGTCGATCGCGCTGCCCGCCCCGGCCGGCCCGCGCCTGGCCCTGGACGACGTGCTCGCCGAACGCACCTCGACCCGCGACTACGCACCCGCCGCGATGTCCGCCGAGGACCTGTCCGCGCTCGTCGCGGCCGCCGACCGGATGGACGCACGCGGCTGGGCGGGGGAGCGCGAGGCCGGTGTCGGGCTGGAGCTGTACTGCGCGGCCTGGCGGGTCACCGGCGTGGACACCGGGCTGTACCGGTACCTGCCCGAGCAGTCCGCGCTGCGCCGGGTGGCGAGCCTGCCGTCCGGCGCCCAGGCCGAGGAGCTCGTGCTGCAGCGGGAGTTCGCCCAGGCGCCCGCCCTGCTGGTGATCACCGGCAACCTGGCCGGTGCGCTCGCCCGGCACGGCAGCCACGGTCACCGGCTGCTGCTGTCCCGGGCCGGCGCGGCCGGGCACGCCGCCTGGCTGGCCGCCCTGCGCCTCGGGCTGGTCGGCACGGTCTTCGCCGGTCTGCTGCCGCACGTCCTGCGGGAACGGGTCGGCGCCGACGGCTACCACCGGGCCCCGCTGTTCGCGTTCGCCGCCGGTCACCCGGCGCCGGAGTGGACGGCGTAGCCCGGCACAGAGCTGGGGTCCGCGCTCTCGCAGCCCGGGCCCCGGCCGGCGGCGACCGCCGACCGGCAAGACACATCAAAGGAGATGAGTCGCGTGAAGAGTGACCTACCGATGCCCGAGATCCACGACGAGCTGGACCTCTGGCTCGAGGACGACCTGACCGCCGAGCTGCTGCCGACCGTGGTGAGCGCGTCGCTGCTCGGCACCGGTGGCTGTGGCCCGTGCCACGGCTGCGGTCCGTGTGGCGGATGCCGCGCCAGCGGCGGCTGTGCCCCCTGTGGTCCCTGTGGCGGTTGCCGGGGCTGCGGTCCCTGCGGCGGCTGCGGCGGCACCCGGGGCTGTGGCGGCTGTGGCGGCTGCGGTGGCACCCGGGGCTGCGGCGGATGTCGCTGATCTGAGGGTCTGACCCAGCCGGGGGCGTGCTGTCACCAGTGCGCCCCCGGCGTCCTACTGCCCGTTGGAGAACGACACCCATGTCTGCCGAACAGAGCACGCTCGACTGGCTCGACGAGCCGGTGGAGCTGGCGCCGGAGGTCGAGCTGGTCGACGGCGCCGACGGCCACCCGTTGCTGTTCAACGCGGCGTCCGGCACGTATGTCCGGCTCAGCCCGACCGGGGTGCGGGTGGTGCCGTTGCTCGACGGCAGTCGTACCGGCACCGCGCTGCTGGACGCGGCCCGCCGTTCCCGGGGACCGGACGGCACCCGGGACCGGTCGCCGGTGCTGCTGTCGTTCCTCACCGACCTGCGCGCGGCCGGGGTGCTGTGCGTACCGCCGGAACCGCTGCGGGGCCGGCACCTGGCGCTGTCCTGGCTCTTCCGGCTCACCCCGCGCCTGCGGATCCCGGCCCGGCACCTGAATCTGCTGCTGCGCCCGCCGGCCCTGCTGCTCGCCCGTTTCCCCCGGGCTGCCTTCGCCGTCGCGGTGCTGGTCGCGGTCGCCGCCACGGTCGCCATCGTGCTGGCGATGACGCTGCCCGCCCCGATGGTGTTCGCCGGCCCGTCCTGGCTGCTGCTGATCGCGGCGCTGCTGGTGCAGGCGACCGTGCACGAGATGGGGCACGCCGCGGTGTGCCAGTCGCTGGGTGTGCCGGTCCGCGAGGCCGGCGTGAAACTCTTCTTCTACCTGCTCCCGCTGACCTACGTGGACCGCACCGACGCCTACCGGGTCCGCTCCCGCACCGCCCGCAGCGCCGTCGCCCTGGTCGGCCCGCTCGTCGACCTGGCCGCCGCCGGCCTGTCCGGCGCGCTGATCGTCGTCGACCCGGTGCAGTTCGGCTGGCTGCGCTGGCTGCTCGGCATGCAGCTGTTCGTCATCCTCAACAACCTCAACCCGCTGCTCCCGCTCACCGACGGCCATCACGCGATGGAGGCCGCCCTCGGCGAGTTGAACCTGCGCCACCGCGCCTTCGCCTACCTGGGCCACCTGCTGTTCCGCATGCCCCTGTCCGCGGCCCACCGCGCGGTCACCCCGGCCCGCCGCCGCCTGTACCTGACCTACGGCCTGATCAGCGCCACCTACCTGCTCCTGGTCCTGTCACTGATCGCCATGAACTACTACCGCCTGCTGGCCCAATTCACCCATTAACCCCATTTGGTACGAATACCGAGCGCCCCGCCGCAGGCTACAAGCCACGCCCCGGGCCGGTCCCGCGCGACGCCCGCGCGACCCGCGGTCCGCAGCGCGCTTCCCGGCCCGGGTCGGTCCCCGCGCGAGGCCCGCGCCACCGCGGTCCGCAGCGCGCCTCCCGGCCCAGGTCGGTCCCCGCGCGAGGTCCGCGCCACCGCGGTCCGCAGCGCGCCTCCCGGCCCAGGTCGGTCCCCGCGCGAGGTCCGCGCCACCGCGGTCCGCAGCGCGCCTCCCGGCCTCGGCTGGTGCTGAGGGGTGTCTCAACGCCGTTGAGACACCCCTCAGCACCAGCCGGTCTCGCTCGCTGGGTCGCTTCCGGTTGGCGGGTGGCCGGGGTCGGCCGCTAGGCCGGGCGGGCGCGGGGTTGCGGTGCGCCACGCCGCCCGCGGCCCGTCCGGGTGCGCGGCCGTCCCGCAAGGTGGCCAGCTCGTCCCGGTAGTCGGTCGCCCTCCGGGCCCGGCTGGTCCTCACGGCCGCCAACCCGCCCCGATACGGCCGTCAGGACCAGCCCGGCGACTCCGGCTGGGCCTGACGGCCGTTATGGCGTCCTCATTAGGGCTGTCAGAGCCAGCTGCGGTCGCCGGGCTGGTTCTGACGGCCGTTATGGCGTGCTCATGAGGGCCGCAAGAGCCAGCCGGGCTTGTTCGGGTGCGCGCCTCCCGGCACCGGCTGGTGCTGACGGTTGTGTCGGCGGTCGGGAGGCAGCCGCCAGCGCCAGCCGGGTCCGTGGGCTGGTTCTGAGGGGTGTCTCGGGGGTGCCGAGACACCCCTCAGCGCCAGCCGAGGTCCGGGGGCGCGCTGCGGTCTGGGGTGGGGCGGGGCTTGCGTGGGCCCTACGGGCGGGAGGGTCAGGGGTGGGCGAGCAGGTCGCTGACCTCGGTGCGGGAGGAGACGCCCAGCTTGCGCAGGATGTTGGAGACGTGGACGGCGGCGGTCTTCGGGGAGATGTAGAGGCGGCGGGCCAGCTCCGTATTCGTCAGGCCGTCGCTGATCAGGACGGCGACCTCGCGTTCGCGCGGGGTCAGGGCGGCCGGGCCGGTGACCGCGGGCGCGCCGCCGGCCGGTGCCATCCCGAGCTGCGCGCGGACCGCGTCGAGCTGGGCCACCCGCCAGCCGCCCCACCCGGCCAGCAGCGCCGCGGCCGCCTCGGCCTGGGCGGCGGCCTCGCTACGACGATCCGCGGCCAGCAGACAGCGCGCCGCCCCGAGCCGCACCGTGCCCCGCACGAACGGCGCCAGGATGTGCGCGTCCGTGATCGAGAGATACCCGGCCAGCGCCTCGGCGTGCCGCCCGTGCGCCTCGGTCACCTGGGTCTCGACCAGCGTGCGCAGCGCATCCCACACCTCGGCGTCGAGCAGCGCCGAAGCCATTCTGTCCAGGCGCTCGGCCGGCAGTCCGAGCTGGAGTGCCGCCGAGATCAGGTCGTGGGCCTGTTCGCCGCTGCGCCACGGCTGCGGGGCGATCAGCGTGATGAACTCGTCCAGGGCGGCCTCGGCACCGGCCAGGTCACCGCGCCGGCACGCCAGGTTGAACACCAGCCCGGGGATGGTGGTCGGCATGTTGCTGGGCAGCGTGGCCAGGTCGGTGATCAGCTGCTCGACCCGGTCCAGCTCGTTGGCCTCCAGGTAGAGCCCGGCCAGGAAGACGCCGTGGTAGTCGGCCCACCGGCCCCGGCGCTGGTAGCCGTGGTCGTGCTCGCGGCCCTCCTCCAGTGCGGCGATCGCGGCGCGCAGGTCACCGGAGCGCAGCGCGAGCCGGGCCCGTCCCTGGAAGTACGTGGCCACGGCGAGCGACTCGAACCCGGCCCGTTCGGCGTCGACCCGCATCCGCTCCAGGGTTTCGGCGTGCTCGACCGGCGAGGCCGGCGGCTCGCCGTGCACCAGGGCGTTCAGGGCCCGGGCGGCGAGCACCCACTCGCCGGCCTGCTCGGCCTCGTCGACCAGCCCGGCGAGCATCTTGCGGCCGTCGGCGGCGGTGTGCGGGCGCTCGGTGAGCGTGGAGCCCTTCTCGACCAGGGCGGCCAGGCGTACGGACGGCAGGTCGAACTCGTCGGCCAGTGCCAGCGCCCGGTCCGACCAGTGCAGGGCCGCGTCGAGCTCGTCACGCAGGTACGTCGACTGGGCGATCGCGGTCATCGCCCGGGCCTGGTCGGCGCCCGGCGGCAA
Source organism: Actinoplanes awajinensis subsp. mycoplanecinus (assembly GCF_001509495.1). Classification (NCBI taxonomy): domain Bacteria; kingdom Bacillati; phylum Actinomycetota; class Actinomycetes; order Micromonosporales; family Micromonosporaceae; genus Actinoplanes; species Actinoplanes awajinensis. The sequence goes on from NZ_LLZH01000277.1 coordinate 54,885, forward strand.
CTCGGCGATCAGCGTCTCGATGTGCTGGGTCAGGGTGCGCATCTCGTCGGTCTCCCGGGACTCCCAGGCGATCCGGACCAGCAGGTACAGCGACTCGGCCCGGTCGGTGCTGGTGCCGGCCAGGTCCCGCCAGCGCCGGCCGTGGCGCAGCGCATCGTCGAGCAGCCCGGCCAGCCACGCGGCCCGGGCCGCGGACGCCAGCAGGTCGGTGTCGTCGGGCGCCTCGTCGAGACCCATCTCGGCCAGCTGCAACGCCTGGTAGGCGGAGCCGATCGACAGGTACAGCGCGGCACCCCGCCGGGCCGCGGTGATCATGTCGTCGTACCGGCCGGCGCCGCGGGCGTGGTGCGCGACCATGGCCGGGTCGGAGGCGCCGCCGCGCAGCAGCACGTCGAGGGCCGCCTCGTGCAGCCGGCGCCGCTGCCGGCCGAGCAGCTGACCGGCGATCGCCTCGCGGACCAGCGCGTGCCGGAACGCGAACTCGTCCTCGCCCGCCTCGACCAGCACACCCCGGGTGACCAGGTCGCGCAGCACCGCGATCAGCGCGTCCTCGCCGGCCCCGGTCACGTCGGCGAGCAGGTCGAACGGGATGCGGTGGCCGAGCACGGTGGCCGCCTCGACGATCCGGTGGCTGACCGGGTCGAGGTCGTCGACCTGCCGGCGCAGCACGTCCGCGAGGCTCCACGGCAGCGGCTGCTCGACGAGCGCCTCCACGTCGTAGCCGGGCAGCGCGCGGAGCAACTCCTCCAGGAAGAACGGATTGCCGCCGGTCCGATGATGCAGAGCGGTCGCGGCACGCAAGGCCACGGGTGCACCGGTCGCGGCGGCGAGCAGGGCCGCGGTCTGCGCGGGGGACAAGCGATTCAACCGTACGTGGGTGACCGCGTGCCGGCGCTCCAACCGGGCCAGCAGACCGGCCACCGGCTGGCGGCGGGTCACCTCGTCCGGCCGGTACGTCCCGATCAGCAGCCGTGGCCCGGGCTGGTCGGCGATCCGCTCGAACAGTGCCGCGCTCTCCGAGTCGGCCCAGTGCAGATCTTCGAAGACGATCACGGCGGGGGCGTCGCCGATCAGGTCGGCCACCACGGCCAGGCCGGTGTGCAGCCGCTCGATCGGGCTGCGCCGCGGATCGCCGAGCGCGTCCAGTTGCGCCTCGTCGACCCCGGCCCGCCCGTCGATGGCGTCGAGCAGCACCTCGTACGGCCGGGACAGCGAGCCGGGCTCGGCCTGGCCGATCAGCACCACGGCCTGCGCCGGGAGGGTGGACAGCAGCTCCTGGACCAGCCGGGTCTTGCCGATGCCCGGCTCGCCCGCGATGATCGCGACGGCCGGCTCACGCGAAGCAGCGAGCCGCGCCAACCGGCGCAGCTCGCTGTCCCGGCCGATCATCACCGGGCTGGCACCGCCGCGGAGGGTTCGCACGACGCCAGGGTACCGGTGGGGTGTCCGCGTACCGCCGAGGCTTTCCCGGCCCGGCGGGACACGCGGTTGCGCCGGGCGCCGGCGAGCAGGCGCTCCTTGTCGGCCTCGGCGATCAGCTCGCGCTGCCGGTCGTTCGCCAGGGCCAGCATCAGTTCCGGGTGCATCAACATGACTTGTCTCCTCGTTCGTGGCTGATGGGTCAATCCTCGGCCGGAACGGGACCCGCCACATCGGAAGCTGTTACCTATCTTCGCTGGTCAGAACGGTTTAGCCGGCGACGCGCGGGTGGCCTAGGCATACCTAGACGGAACCCGATGACCTAGGGTGGCGGCGACCACGAGCACGGGGGTACGAGCATGGGAACGACCGCTGACCGGCTGGCGGCGGCGTATTTCGACGCCATCGCGACGCTCTGCACGGTGACCCCGAAGGGCTGGTACGCCGAGCGCGGCACCGCCCGCGCGGCTCTCACCGGCGCCAGCCTCGCCACCCTCAACTGCGTGTACGACACCACCCTGGACCCGGACCTGGAGTCCCTCGAGGAGCTGGCCGCCGACGTCAGTGACCGCACCGCCGACTGGTCCATCATGATCCGCGGCGCGGCCAGTCCGGAACTGATCGCCCTCGCGGCCCGGCACGGCCTGACCCGGCACGGCGACGTGCCGCTGCTGGGCTGCGCGATCGGCGACGTCGAGTTCCGCGACGACGAGCGGCGCGTCTCGGTCCGCCGGATCGGCGCGGCCGAAAGTGACCTGTACACGCAGGTGCTCGCCGAGGGGTTCGGGGCGCCCGCGGCGGCGTTCGGCTCGCTGATGGGCGGCACGGTGCTGGACGCCCGCCCGGTCACCGGCTATCTGGCCGAGTCCGGCGGCCACCCGATCGGCACCGGCCTGGCCATGACGTCCGGCGATGTGGTCGGCGTGTTCAACATCGCGGTACGCCCGGCCGCCCGCAGCTTGGGCGCCGGCCGCCGGATCACCGAGGCGGTGCTGCACGGCGCCCTGGTCTCCGGCGCGACCTGGGCCTACCTGCACCCGAGCGAGATGGCCCGCCCCCTCTACGAGTCGATGGGCTTCCACCTGGTCGAGACCTGGACCGCCTTCACCGCCTGAACCTCACTGCCGCGAGGTAGGTGCCACGCGAGGCCGCAGCGCGACTCACCGGGTTGGCTGGCTCTCAGGGGTGTCTCCGCGACGCGGAGACACCCCTGAGGCCCAGCCGGTGACCGGGAGGCGCGCTGCGGTCCGGGCTCGAGCGGGTGTCGCGGCGGCCTCACGGGCGGGACTCGGCTCGTAGCCTGCGGACGAGCGCTCCGGCTTCGTACCAAAAGGGTGGTGAAGCGGTCAGGGATGGACGACCGCCGGGAGGACGAAGAGCATCGTGGTGGACCAGGTGATGTGGGTGAGGATCGGGGCGAGGATGCCGCCGGTGGCGCGGCGTTGCAGGGCCAGGATCAGGCCGAGCAGGGCGGCCGCGAAGACCAGCATCGGGTTGCCGGTGGCCAGCGTCGCGGCGGCGTAGACGAGCGTGGAGATCGGTACGGCCCAGCGGCGGCCGATCGCGGCGAACAGGGCGCCGCGGAAGAAGACCTCCTCGGCGATGCCGTTCAGGACGGTGATCGCGGTGATCGGCACGATCGCGCCGTAGCGGGCGTGCGCGAGGACGCTGTTGACCGCGTCGCGCAGCGCCGGCACCTCCCGGACGACAAGCGAGCCGGCCACGAAGACGGCCGCGATGACCAGGCCGGTCAGCACCGGTACGACGATCGGGCGGCGCAACCGGCCCCGGAACGGCGTCCAGCCCAGGTGCAGCGGCCCGGACAGCAGCGCGCCGCCGATCCAGGTGAGCGCGACCAGCACGGTCAGCGGGTAGAAGACGGCGTCGCCGGGACGCACCGAGAGTGAGACGCCGAGCAGGATCGCGCCGGCCACCAGGGTGAGCGCGGCGACGATCCGGCGGCGGCGGAACTCCCGGTCGGACTGCTGATGATCGCGCTCGACCCGGTCGACGAACGACGAGGCGAGCACGTCGCGGGTGTGGGTCAGCCAGGTCATCGGCCCGGCCGGACCTGGTCGTGTCGCTGTTGCGAGGCCAGCGCCAGGCGGACCGCTTCGTCGTAGCCGATGGTCGGGCCGGGCAGTAGCGACGTGATGCTGCGATCCCGGACCACCACTTCGGTGGCCATCGAATCGACCAGATTCCGCGCGGTCGCCAGATCAACATCGGTCACGAAGCGCAGCCACGCCGACGACAGCCGCGGGGTCAGCAGTGGCACGGTCAGGTTCGGCAGCCGCTTGCCCATCACCGCGGCGGCCCGCTGCAGCATGTCGAGATAGCGCAGCACCTCCGGCCCGCCGATCTCGTAGACCCGGCCGCGCGCCTCGGCCGGTTCCAGCACACCGATCAGGTACCGCACCGCGTCCGGCAGCGCGATCGGCTGGGTGCGGGTCCGGACCCAGCGCGGCGTCACCATGATCGGCAGCCGGCCGGCCAGCTCGCGGGTCATCTCCCAGGAGATGTTGCCGTGCCCGATCACCACGGCGGCGCGCAGCACGGTGACCGGCACCGGCCCGGCCTGCAGGATCTTCTCCACCTCGCGGCGCGAGCGCAGGTGCGGCGACAGGCGCCGGCCGTCCGGCCCGAGCCCGCCGAGATAGATGATCCGTTCCGCGTGCGCGGCCGCCGCGGCCTCGGCGAAGTTCCGGGCCGCCTGCGCGTCGCGCTGCTCGAAGTCGTCCGAGTCCAGCGAGTGGACCAGGTAGTAGGCCGCGTCGACCCCCTGGAACGCGGCGCGCAGCGACGCGGGGTCGCCGACGTCACCGCTGACCGGCTCACCCGCGCCGGTGTATTCCGCCGGGTTCCGGGTCATCGCCCGCACCCGGTAGCCCTGTTCCACGAGACCGTCGGCGACGTGCGAGCCGATGAACCCGGAAGCGCCACTGACCAGCACAGTTTTCGTCACGGTCCTGCCCATACCCGATTCGGCCGGACTGAGTCGGCCCTGTGGAGATCTGCACATGATCGCCCGGCGTTCCGCATTTCCCGCCCAGGCGAAGATCTCCTCGGGTACGGATTTCCGACAGCGTCGCCACCCGGCCGGTGTGACACCTTCGGCGCATGCACCGTCGTCACTGGATAGTCGCCGCCGCCCTGGTCGTCTACCCGGCCGGCGTGGTGCCTGCGCCGGCACACGCCGCGGACCCGCCGCCGTTCGCGCTCAACGTCGACTTCTCCGACGCGGCCACCGCCCCGGCGCCCGGATACGTCCGGGACTCCGGCGGCGCGTACACCGCGGCCCGCGGTTACGGCTGGATCGACCTCGGCGAGGGCACCCCGGCCGACCTGACCGGCAACGGCCGCAACCGCAACCCGGCCGCCGGGCAGAGCGACCCGCGGCTCGCCACCCTCATGCATGCCCAGCTTCCCGCCGGGTCGGCCGGCGTGCACACCCCGGGCGCGTGGGAGGCGGCCGTGCCGAACGGCGTCTACACGGTGACCGTCGCGGTCGGTGACGCCGGTACCGCGGTCGACAGCGTGCACTGGGCCAATGTCGAGGACCAGAACGCGATCGCCGGGTTCCGCCCGACCGCCGCGGTCAAGTTCGCCACCGCCACCCGGACCGTGCGGGTCACCGACGGCAAGCTGACGCTCAGCCCGGCCGGGGGAGTCAACACCAAGTTCGGCTACATCGACATCGCGAGCGTTGCAGGCTCCGGCGCTTTTCCTTCGGTACGCACGAGCAGCCCGCCCAACGGCGCCACCGGCGTGTCACTCACCACCAGCGTGGTCGAGGACCTGGTCCTGCCGAACGGCGGTGTCGCCGCGTCCACGCTGACCGCGTCCACCGTGACACTGACCAGGCTCAGCACCGGCGCGCCGGTGCCGGCCACCACGATCACCAGCGGCGGCGGTGACGTGATCAACCTGTCGCCGACCGGCCCGCTCGCCGCGAACACCGCCTACCGGTTCACCGTCACCAGCGGGGTCACCGACGTGACCGGCGCGCCGTTCCTCCCGTACTCGATCGTCTTCACCACCGGCGCGGGTGGCACCCCGGGCGGGCCGGTCGCCTTCGACAAGACCGTCGGCGTCGCCACCGGCGCGTCGTTCACCACGGTGGTCAAGGGCCCGGACGGGCGGCTCTACGCCGGCACCCTGGACGGGTACCTCCACCGCTTCCCGATCAACGCGGACGGCACCCTCGGCCCGGCCACCGTGATCGGCACGGTCCGGGCCAACGCCACCGCGCTCGGCCTGCCCGGCGCACCGGCCCGCACCGTGATCGGGATGGCGTTCGACCCAGCGTCCACCGCGTCCGCCCCGATCCTCTGGGTCACCGACAACTACGAGTACGTCGGCCCGCTCGACGTGCCCGACTGGTCCGGCCGGATCGGCAAGCTCACCGGGCCCGACCTGGGCACGTACACGCCGGTGGTGACCGGGCTGCCGCGCTCGGTCAAGGACCACGAGACGAACTCGCTGGCGTTCGGGCCGGACGGAGCGCTCTACCTGACCCAGGGCGCCAACAACGCGATGGGCGCCGCCGACGCGACCTGGGGCAACCGCCCGGAACGCCTGCTCAGCGCGGCCGTGCTGCGCCTCGATCGGGCGAAGTTGCCAGCCACGTTGCCGCTGGACGTGCAGACCTACGACCCGTACGCGGCCGGCGCGCCGCTCACCCTCTACGCCACCGGGGTGCGCAACGCGTTCGACCTGGTCTGGCACCGCAACGGTCACCTCTACACGCCGACGAACGGCTCGGCCGCGGGTGGCAACACCCCGGCCACCCCGGCGACGCTGCCCGCCTCGTGCGCCCGGCGCGGCTACACCGGCCCGGCGGTCCCGGCGCTGACCAGCGTGCCGACCGCCGAGACCGACTACGTGTTCGACGTGAAGCCGGGCCGGTACTACGGCCACCCGAACCCGGTCCGCTGCGAGTGGGTGCTGGCCGGTGGCAACCCGACCAGTGGTGTCGACCCGTTCCAGGTGCCCGCGTACCCGGCCGGCACCGCGCCGGACCCGAACCTCGACCTGGCCGGCATCTACGACGCGGGCCTGCACGCCTCGGCGAACGGCGCGATCGAGTACCGCGGTGGCGCGCTCGACGGCAAGCTGCTGGTGGTCCGCTACTCCGACGGGCAGGACATCGAGACGTTCGACGTGGCGGCCGACGGCACCCTGTCCGGCCGGACCACCGGGATCACCGGGCTGACCGGGTTCAGTCAGCCGCTCGACGTCACCCAGGACCTGGTCACCGGCAATCTGTACGTCACCGAGCTCGGCGCCGGCCGGATCACCCTGCTGAAGCCGCGCCCCTGATACTACGGTTGACGTTATATAACGGCGACGGTACTGTCCCGGATCATGCAGGAGCCGACGTTCTTGATCCTCACCGCCCTGGCGGCGGAACCCACCCACGGCTACGGCGTGATCCGCGCCGTCGAGGAGTTGTCGCAGGGTGAGGTGGTGCTGCGGCCCGGCACCCTCTACGGCGCCTTCGACCGGCTCACCGAGCAGGGCCTGATCGTGGTGGACCGGGAGGAGGCGGTCGACGGCCGGCTCCGGCGGTACTACCGGCTCACCGAGTCGGGCACGGCGGCGCTGACCGCGCAGGTCCAGCGCCTGCGCCGCAACGCCGACGCGGCGGCGTCCCGGCTACGCCTGGCGTTCGACGGTGTTGCGTTCGACAGTGCCGCGTTCGGTGGTGCCGGCCTCGGGGGAGCCGGCACCACCGTCGGTGGTGTCGCGTGAGCGCCGGGCTGGAGCGCCGGTATCGGTGGTTGCTGCTGGCGTTTCCCCGGGCCTACCGGGAGCACCGCGGCGTCGAGATGCTCACCACCTACCTGGACCTGGCCGCCGCGGGCGGCGGCCGGCTCGGCCGGCGGGAGTCGGCCCATCTGATCCTTTGCGGACTGCGGCAGCGCTTCCGGCTGCCGGCCCGGCGGCCACTGGCGTGGGTCGGTGCCCTGCTGGCGGCGGTGGTGCTGGGCGCGTTCGGCGCCGCGGCCGGCACCTGGACCGGCTGGCAGACCGCCACCGCCATCCCCGCCGACGGGAATCTGCGCGATCTCAACGCGGCGGCCAGCGGCATCACGGCGCCCACGCTCGTCGCCGTCTATCCGGACGACTCCTCGGCGATCCAGGGCCCGAGCGCGCTGGCGCGGACGTTCGGTCCCAGCGACTACTCCGCCGAGCGGATCCGGGCCGCGCTGACCGCCGACGGCTGGCGGATCACGTCGTTCCGGGACGAGGCCGGAGCCACGATGGCCTTCCCCAGTGACACCGCGGTGGACATGGTGAGCATTCCCACCACATTCGTCTATTACACGGCGGTCAAGGACGGTCTGAAGCTCTCCGGATCCGGCGACGTCGTGACCGGCACCGAACTCGGACTGGCCGGACAGACCAGCTTCGGCACCATGGTCTGGCCGGTCGAGGCGGCGGCGGTCCGCCCGCTGACGCTCGCCGGAGCGCTCGCCGGTGCCCTCGCCGGATGGCTGCTGGCCGCGGCGTTCGCCCGCCGGATGCGTGCCGACGACCGGCGGCGGCGCTGGTCGGCGACGGTGTTGTGCGCCGCCGGGTTCGCCGCGGTGGCCGTCCCGGCCTACCGCCTCTACTGGGACGCCTATCAGGTGCTCGCCTACGCCCACGGCTCACCGGAGCCATATGTCGTCTACAGCCCCACGATCAGCTTCCCGATCCCCGCCTACGCGGCGCTCGGCCTGCTCGCCGCCCTAGCCGTCGCCGCGGGGATCCGGCGCCGGCCGCCCCACCGCGAACCGGCGCCATCCGTCGCCCGCTAGCCGGGCGCCGGCAGCTCGTCGAGCAAGCGCAGCGCCCGGTGCACATGCCCACCGCTCGCCGCGAGGGCACGCTCCGCCTCCTCCGCGCTCGCCCCGGCGATCAGCGTCACCACCGCCACTTTCGCGTCGCCGCCGGCCTCGAGCAGTGCCTCCCGGCACTGTTCCGGGTCGGCGCCGGTCGCCTCGGCCAGGATCCGCAGCTGACGATCCCGGAGCTTGGCGTTGCTGGCCAGCATGTCGGTCATCAGGTTCGAATACGTCCGCCCGAGCCGCACCATGGTCGCCGTCGAGAACGCGTTCAGCACCAGCTTCTGCGCGGTGCCGGCCTTCATCCGGGTCGAACCGGTCAGCACCTCCGGCCCGGTGTCCGGCGCGATGTGCACGTCGACGAGGGGCGCGATCGGGGAGGCCGGGTTCGCCGAGACGAGCACGGTGCGCGCGCCCCGGGCCCGGGCCACGATCAGCGCGGCCCGCACGTACGGCGTACGCCCGCTCGCAGTGACCCCCACGACCACGTCTCCCGCGGCGACGTCGGCGACCACCGCCTCCCCGGCGTCCTCGTCGTCCTCGGCGGCCTCGGACGGGTTGGTCAGCGCCCGGGTCCCGCCCGCGATGTGCGCCACCACCCGCCCCGGTTCCAGGCCGAACGTCGGGATCAGCTCGGCCGCGTCCAGCACCGCGATCCGCCCGGACGTGCCCGCGCCGACGTAGTGCACCCGGTGCCCGGCGGCGAGCGCGGCCACCGCCAGTTCGACCGCGTCGGCCAGCTCGGGCAGCACGCCGGCGACCGCGATCGGCACCTGCCGGTCCTCCGCGTTGATCAGGTGAAGCAGCTCCAGCGAGGACATCCGGTCGATCGTGGCGCTGTGCGGATTGCGTTGCTCGGTGCGCGACAGCGGCGCCTCACCCGAGGAACCGCGCGGATCGCCCGGAAGGCCCGGAGAGGAGCCCGGCGGCGTGCGTGACAGTGGTACCTCGTCGACCGGCCTCACCCGCGCCTCCGGTCGGTGATCGCGGAGTAGGTGACCTCGAGCGCGGTCCGGGTCGCCTGATAGGTGCGCTGGGCGACACCGACGAACACGCAGTCGATGACGGTCAGCTGGGCGAGCCGGCTGGCCATCGCGCCGGAGCGGAACGTGGTCTCCCGCGCCGCGGTGGTCAGCACCAGGTCGGCGACCCGGGTGATCGGCGACTTGGGGAAGTTGGTCAGCGCGACGGTCCGCGCCCCGCGCCGTCCGGCCTCGGCGAACGCGTCGATGGTGTCGCTGGTCGTGCCGGTGTGCGAGATGCCGAACGCTACGTCCCGCTCGTCGAGCAGCGCCGCGCTGGTCAGGGCCAGGTGGGTGTCGCTCCAGGCGTACGCGATCCGGCCGATCCGGAACAGTTTCTGCTGGAAGTCGGTGGCCACGAACGCGCTCGCGCCGACGCCGTAGATGTCCACCCGCCGCGCGTTGGCGACCAGGCCGACGACCTGCTCCAGCACCGCGATGTCGATCTGCGCGGCGGTCTCCTCGACCGCCCGGGCGTCCGCGAAGGCGATCTTCCGGACCACCTGGGCCAGGTCGTCGCCCTCGCCGATGTCGCTGCCCACCACCGGGTCGTCCGGATCGGAGCGCCCGGCCTCACCGGCCAGGGTCAGCCGCAGCTGCGAATACCCGTTGAAGCCCAGCGCCCGGCAGAACCGGATCACCGTGGTCTCGCTGGACCCGGCCCGCTCGGCCAGGTCGGTGATGGTCAGCCGGGAAGCGGTGGCCGCCTCCTCGATGATCACCCGAGCCACCCGCTGCTCGGCCGGCGAGAGTGACGGCAACAGACCGCGCGCCCGGACCGTGGTATCCGTCATGAAAAAAATCTTCCTTTGCTCGGCCTCGGTGGTCAATATTCTTCACCCATGAGCACGACGATGGTGGTCGGGGTGGATGCCGGGGCCACGAGCACGCGATGTGTGGTCGCCGATCTCGATGGCACGGTGCTGGGCCGGGGCACGGCCGGCGGGGCGAACCGCAACAGCAGCGGGGGCGAGGTCAGCGCGTCCCTCACGGCCGCGTTGGGCGCGGCATTGCAAGCCCTTGATCGTACGAAGGTGAGCTGCGGCGTGCTCGGCGCGGCCGGTTCGGCCGGTGCGGGACGGGCCGCGTTCCGTGCCGCCGCGATCAGGGCCTGGGCCGACGCGGGCCTGACCGGTGAGCTGGTGACGGTGACCGACCTGGAGGTGGCGTACGCGGCCGGCACCGCCGAGCCGGACGGTGTCCTGCTGCTCGCCGGGACCGGCGCGCTCGCCGCCCGGTTCGCCGCCGGGGAGCTCTCCCGCCGCAGTGACGGCTACGGCTGGCTGCTCGGCGACGAGGGCTCCGCGGTGTGGATCGCGGTGCGGGCCCTGCGCGCGGTCCTCGCCGCCCTGGACGGCCGCGGCGAGCCGACCGCGCTGCTGGCCGCGGCCTGTGCCCACTTCGACGTGCCCGACCTCCTGCCGCCGGCCCGCGATCCCGTCGACGACCACGACCTCCGGCCGCCGGCCCGCGTTTTCGTCGACGCGCGCGCTCTGCTGCCGCCGGTCGGTGACGACGTGCGGTGTGAGGACGTCGCTCAGGGGCTTATCGCGGCCACCTTCGCCGTCCCGCCCGCCGCGCTCGGCGGGTTCGCGCCCGCGGTCAGCGCCGCCGCCGAGCGCGGTGACCGGGTCGCCGAGCGGATCTGCGCGGCGGCCGCCGAGCGTCTGCTGCACACCTTCGACAGTGTCGGGCCGCCACCCGGCGCTGCCGTGGTGCTGGCCGGTTCGGTGCTGCTCAGCCCGGGTCCGGTCAGCCGGGCGGTGCGTGCCGGACTGCTGGCACGCACCGCCGCGACTCCCCGGACGGCGCTGGACGGCGCCGCCGGGGCGGCCGGGCTGGCCATCGCCCGCATCACCGGAGCCCCCGTGCCGCCGGTGGTGCACGCGAGGCTGACTCACGCCCCGGACCGTGGATAGAGCAGGTACTTGCGCCGCTGCGCCTCGAACGCGGCGAGTTCGCCGGACCACGCGCCGACGACGTCCGCGACCGAGCCGCCCGCGTCGATCGTGGTGCGCAGCCGGGTCGACCCGGTGAGCAGGTCGATCCAGTAGCGGCTGCCGTCGAGCCGCCAGCGGAACGCCGCCTCCTTCCGTGCTTCGACGAGCATCCCGACCGCCGTACGAATGGGATCAAAAGCGGTCCGGTCCACCACCTTGACCTCGACCCCGGCGCACAGCTCGCCGACGAACTTGTTGAAGGTCGGCGTGAAGTACGCCTCCCGGAACGCCACGCCCGGCAGGTTCAGCGCGGCGACCCGGTCACCCCAGCGGTAGTCGAAGCCCGGCCCGCCGATCAGCTCGAACGGCCGGGTGGTGCCGCGCCCCTCGGACAGCGCCGAGACGCCCTCGAACATCCCGGTGCCGGGGTAGACCAGTGCGGTGTCCGGGGTGGGCACGTTCGGACTCGGCAGCACCCACGGCAGGTCGAGCCCGCCGGTGAACCGCCGCGCGTCCCAGCCCCGGCAGGTGACCAGTTCGAGGTCGACCTTGCCGCCGAGGAACTCGCCGTTGTAGAAGCGGGCCAGCTCACCGACGGTCATCCCGTGCTGCTGGACGAGCTTGAGCCGGCCGACTCCGGAGGTGAAGCCGTCGGTCATCATCGGCCCGTAGGCGCGCCCGCCGATCGGATTCGGACGGTCGAGCACCAGGTAGCGCAGGCCGAGCCGGGCCGCGGCGGCCATCGAGTCGTAGAGCGTGTAGATGTAGGTGTAGAACCGGGCACCGATGTCCTGGATGTCGAAGACGATCACGCGCACCCCGGCCGCGGTGAACATCTGCGCCCACGTGTCCACGGTGGCCAGGTAGGCGTCGTAGACGGTCAGCCCGGTGCGGGCGTCGACGCCGGCGCCCTCGCTGCCACCGGCCTGCGCCGAGCCGCGGAAGCCGTGCTCGGGGCCGAAGATCCCGCCGATGGTCACCCCGTCGGCGTGCATCCGGTCGACCAGGTGCCGGTATTCGCGGTCCACGGCGGTCGGATTGGCGACGATCCCGGCCCGCTCGCCCCGCAGCGCCGCCCAGCTGTCCGCCGCGAGCCGATCCATCCCGGTCAGCAGCCGCTGGGCGGGTTTCGCAGCACCGATCGACAGGCCGGCAGCGCCGCCCAGGGTCGCGCTGAGCAGTCCGCGGCGCTTCACGGCGTGCTCCAGGTCAGACCGTGTCCGTACGGATAAAGTCCCGGAATCGCCACGGGCAGCTTGCCGCGCGGGGGAGTGATGCCGAGCAGCACCTTGGCGAGCGACCGCATCGACACTCCGGTGTAGCTGTAGGTGGCCAGGTAGGTGCGGACCCCGGGCAGCTGGGTGAGGTCGTAGGGGTTGCGCACCGCGACCACCAAGATTGGCTTACCGGTGGTCAGCAGCGCCGCCACCAGTGCCTTCTGTCGCCCGGCGGTGTCAAGATTGGTGAGCATCACGGTCACGTCGTGTGTCCGGGCCGCGGCCAGCACGTCGTCCGGCTGGTCGGTGACCAGCGCGTCACCGCCGAGCGCCCCGGCCAGCGCCGCGACGTTGCCGGTGGCGCTGGAGTTCCACCCGGTGACCAGCACCGACTTCCCGGGGCCGAGCGGCAGCAGACCCGCGTCGTTGCGGATCGCCGTGACGGTGCGGTCGGTGACGGCCTGGGCCACCCGCAGGTGCCCGGCCGAGCCGATGCCGGTCGCGTCGACCGGCTGCCACGGCGTGAGCAGGCCGCGCTTCTGCTTGAGGGTCAGGATCCGCCGCACCGACTCGTCGATCCGGGCCTCGGTGAGCTCGCCGGACGCGACCGCGTCGAGCACGCTGCGCTGGGCGAGGGGCAGGTCGGGCGGCATCAGCAGCTGGTCGACGCCGGCCTTGAGAGCCAGCACCGGTACCCGCTCGTCGCCGTACTTCTGCCGGACCGCGGCCATTTCGAGGGAATCCGTGACGATCACGCCCCGGTACCCCAGTTCGCCGCGCAACAGTCCGGTGATGATCGGTTTCGACAGGGTGGCCGGGTCACCGGACGGGTCGAGCGCGGGCACCACGATGTGCGCGCTCATGATCGCGTCGACCCCGGCGGCGATCGCGGCCCGGAACGGCGGCGCGTCCACCCGCTGCCACTCCGCACGGCTGTGCGTGATCACCGGCAGGCCGGTGTGACTGTCGGTGGCGGTGTCGCCGTGCCCGGGGAAGTGCTTGGCGGCGGCCGAGACGTTCGCGCCGGTCTCGAACCCGAGCACCTGGCTCGCGGTGAGCGCGGCGGCCAGGCTCGGGTCGCTGCTGAACGAGCGCACCCCGATCACCGGGTTGGCCGGGTTGACGTTCACGTCGGCGTCCGGCGCCCAGGCCTGGGTGATCCCGGCCGCGCGCAGCTCGGCGCCGGTGACCTGCCCGGTGCGGTACGCGTCGGCCGGGTTGCGCCCCGCGCCGAGCGCCATCCCACCGGGGAACTGCGTGGCCGGCGCGGGCATCCGGGTGACCACGCCGTGCTCCTGGTCGGTGGAGATGCTCAGCGGGACGCCGGGCGCGGCCGCCTGCAGCCCGTTGCTGAGCGCGGCGATCTGCCGGGGGTTCTGCAGGCTGTTCGTCCAGGCGAAGTAGATCACGCCGCCGAGCTGGTATCTCGCGACGACCTCGGCGGGGGTGTCCACGCCGTAGAGGCGGCGGTTCTCCGGCGACGGGGTGTTCGCGTCGCTGCCGTAGACGTACGTGGTGAAGAGCTGGCCGACCTTCTGCGGCAGCGTCATCCCGGCCAGCACGCGGTCCACCGGTGACGCCGCGGCGGCCGGGAGCGCAGCGGTCACCGCGCCGCCCAGGGCCGCGACGGCGAGAAGAGCTACGGAACGCGTGCGCATGGTTTCGGAAGGTAGCCGGATCCGCGGGTCATGGCAATAACCTTCGCCCCCCTTGCGAGTCGTGAAGGAAACCTCCATTCTCAACGGATCGACGTATAGAGGGGCGTTGATGATCAAGCTGTGGTTCGCACTGCCGATCTGCGCGATCGCCTGCGTGATGGCCGGTTCGCCGGCCGCCGCCGCGCCCGCGAGCGCGCCGGCGGTCACCCCTGCTGACCTGGTGTTCCGCCACGACGTGCTGCGCGCCGGGACCGCCCGGCAGGCCGGGCTGCGGCCGGAGCCGATCGCCGCGCTGCCCGGTCTCACCGCGTCCTACCTGGCGCCGAAGCCCGATCACCCCGACCACCCGGCATACGCGGGGGCTGCCGTGCTCGCCGCTCACCATGGGATCGTGGTGTCGCGGTTCGCCGTCGGTGACGCGGTCCGGTACACCGCGGACGCCGGCGGGATCGTCGAACTGCCCCCGGACCAGCGTGTTCCGGCCCGTACCGACACGCTGTGGGACCTCGCCTCGATCTCCAAGCTGTTCACCACGATCGTGGTGCTGCAGCAGGCCGAGGCCGGGCGGGTCGACCTGGACGCGCCGGTCGCGAGCTTTTTGCCGGAGTTCGCGGCCGGCGGCAAGGACGCCGTCACGGTCCGACATCTGCTCACCCACACGTCCGGGCTGCCGCCGTTCCTGCCGTTCTACTCGCGGTACGCCACACCCGCCGAACGGTTCGCCGCCGCGCTGGCCACCCCGGTGGTGGCCGGCTCCACCCCGGGCGGGCAGTACGCCTACTCGGACATCGGGCTGATCGCGCTCGGCGTGCTGGTCGAGCGGATCACCGGCCGATCACTCGCGGACGTGGTCCGGGACGGGGTGACCGTTCCGCTCGGGATGGGCGACACCGGCTACACCCCCGGGCCGGCCCAGTTGGAGCGGGTCGCGGCGACCGAGTACCAGCCGTACGTGAAACGGGGTGTGGTCCGGGGTTCGGTGCACGACGAGAACGCCTGGTCGCTCGGGGGCGTCGCCGGGCACGCCGGGGTCTTCTCCACCGTCGACGACCTGGCGATCCTCTGCCAGACGCTGCTCGACGGCGGCAGTTACCGGGGCCGGCGGATCCTGTCCGAGGCGATGGTCCGGGCGGCGCTGGTCAACTACAACGCCGACCTGCTGCCGCGGTTCCCGGACAGCGCGCGGGGGCTGGGCTTCGAGCTGGCCAAGCATCTCTACATGGACGGGATGGCCTCGCCGGTCACTTTCGGCCACACCGGGTTCACCGGCACGTCCGTGGTGATCGACCCGCTCGACCAGTCGTTCCTGATCCTGCTGAGCAACCGGGTGCACCCGGACCGGGGCTGGGGCACGAACACGGTCGCCCGCGCGGCTCTCGCCCGTACCTTCGCCTCGGCCCACCCGGCCCGGATCCCACCCGGCGGCGAACCATGGCGGACCGACCGGCGCGACAGCGCCGCGATGACCTTGACCGCTCCGCTGCGGCGCGCGGCAGGCGATCACGCGCGCGGTTCGTTCCTTCTCTGGTACGACACGCAGCCCACCGCCGACACGCTCGCCCTGGAGTCCTCGCCCGACGGCGTGACCTGGACACCGGTGCCGATGACCCTGCACGCGGGCCGTGCGGAGTTCCGCAGCGACGGCACGCTCACCGGTTTCGGTGGCCGTCGCTGGTGGCGGGTCACCGCCGACGTGCCACCCGGCGCCACGGCCCTGCGCCTCGCCTACCGCACCGACGCCGCCGCACAGGGCCGCGGCGTGCTGCTCGACCAGCTCCGCGTGGTGGAAGCCGGCGCGATCCTCATCGACAGCCGGACCACGTTCGCCGCCAACGGCTGGACCGTGGACGCAGCCGGAGACGGGACCACCTCACACTTGGGAGCGGAGACATGAGTTCTGCCATCAGCCGGCGCGGGCTGCTCCAGGGCGCGGCCGGTGTCGCCGCCGCGAGCGCCCTGGGCGGGTGCGCGATGGGCGGCGCCGACGACGACGGCACCACACCCGATGCCAAGGGTTCGACCAGCGCCGACAACCCGCTCGGCGTGAAGGAGGACGCGCCCCTCGAAGTGGTCATCTTCAACGGCGGCTTCGGCGAGGAGTACGCCAAGGCGCACGAGGCGATGTACGAGCAGCGCCACCCGCAGGCACACGTCAAGCATTCGGCCACCCAGCAGATCGCCGAGACGTTGCAGCCCCGGTTCGTGGCCGGCGACCCGCCGGACGTGGTGAACAACTCCGGCAGCAGCCAGATCGACTTCAACGGCCTGGTGTCGCAGGGCGCGCTCACCGACCTCGGTGAGCTGCTCGACGCGCCGAGCCTTGACGACCCGGCGACGAAGGTCCGCGACACCCTGCTGCCCGGCATCGTCGACGTCGGCTCGTACGACGGGAAGTTCCTGTCGCTGAACTACGCCTACTCGGCCTACGGCGTCTGGTACTCGCAGAAGCTCTTCGACGCCAAGGGCTGGGAGTACCCGAAGACCTGGGACCAGATGATCGCGCTCTGCCGGACGATCAAGGCGGCCGGGATCGCGCCGTGGACCTATCCCGGCGTGCACGCCCGCTACCTGAGCTGGGCGATCCTCGCCTCCGCCGGCAAGCTCGGCGGCCTCGACGTGATCAAAGCGATCGACAACCTGGAGCCGAACGCCTGGAGACACGACGCGGTGAAAACGGCAGCCGAGGCGTACTACCAGCTCGCCGTCGACGGATTCCTGCAGCCGGGCGCCGAGGGCATGGACCACATCCAGTCGCAGACCGAGTGGTGCCGGGGGCACGCCGCGTTCCTGTCCAACGGGTCGTGGCTGGAGAACGAGCAGAAATCGGTCACTCCGCCGGACTTCCGGATGACCGTCGCGCCCACACCCAGCCTGACCACGAGCGACACGATGCCGTACGAGGCGTTCCGCGGCACCGGCAGCGAGCCGTTCATCGTGCCGGCCAAGGCCAAGAACGTCCGTGGTGGCCTGGAGTACCTGCGGATCATGCTCTCCCAGAAGGGCGCCGCCGACTTCACCCGCAAGGTCAGCAGCCTCACCGCCGTGCAGGGTGCCAGCGCCGGCATCCCGCTCGGCCCCGGACTCACCTCGGTGACGAAGCTGATCGACGCGTCGAAGGGCAGCGCGTTCACCTGGCTGTACTCGTCGTACTACCGCAAGCTGGAGCGCGAACGGGTCAACGCCGCGTCGCTCGAGCTGTTCACCAAGCGGATCACCGCGGCGCAGTGGTGTGACAAGGTGCAGAAGTCCGCCGACGAGTTCGCCAAGGACCCCGCGATCAAGAAATACAAGCGGGCCTAGGTGCGTGGCAAACGGCTGTTCATCGCCGTCTTCCTGATCCCCGGCCTGCTGCTCTACGCGCTGTTCGTGGTCTCGCCCTACGCGCAGGCCTTTCAGATCTCCGGGACGGACTGGAGTGGGCTGTCACCGTCGTACGAATTCATCGGTCTGGAAAATTTCCGTCGTCTCGTCGGCGATGGCTATTTCTGGAACGCGCTGCGCCACAACGGACTGCTGCTGGTGCTGCTGCCGGTGGCGACGATCCTGCTCGGGCTGTTCTTCGCCTCGATGATCAGCGTCGGTGGCCGCGCCGACCGGGTGGGTGTGCACGGTGTCCGCGGCGCCGGCTTCTACCGGGTCGTCTACTTCTTCCCGCAGGTGCTGTCGGTGGCGATCATCGGCGTGCTCTGGAAGGAGATGTACGCCCCGCACACCGGCATGATCAACGGCCTGTTGCGCGGCGTGGGGCTGGACGGTCTCGCGGTCGCCTGGCTCGGTGACCCGCGGTTCGCGTTCTGGTGCGTGCTGACCGTGCTCATCTGGATGAACGTCGGCTTCTACGTGGTCCTGTTCAGCGCCGCCATGCAATCAATACCCCGTGACCTGTACGAAGCGGCCCTGCTCGACGGCGCGACCCGGCTCACCACGCTGGTCCGGATCACCGTGCCGCTGGTCTGGGACACCATCCAGGTGGCCTGGGTCTACCTGGCGATCGTGGCCATCGACGGGTTCGCCATCGTGCAGATCATCACGGACGGCGGGCCCAGTTCGTCGTCGGACGTGGTCGGGCTGCGGCTCTACAAGACCGCGTTCGCGGACGGCCAGTTCGGTTACGCCTCGGCGATCGGCGTCGCGATGTTCTTCCTGACCCTGACGGTCGCCGCGATGTTCCTGCGGGTCACCCGCCGCGACCGGGTGGAGTTGTGAAGGGCCGCTCGGTGCCGGCGCTCTCCCATGTTTTCCTGATCGTGTGGGCGCTGCTGACCACTCTGCCGCTGGTCTGGGCGGTGCTCAGCTCGTTCAAGAGCGACAACGAGATCCTCACCGATCCGTGGAGCCTGCCGTCCCGGCTGCGCTGGGAGAACTGGTCCCGCGCCTGGAACGACGCCCACATCGGCCAGTACTTCCTGAACAGCGCGATCGTCGTCACCGGCGCGCTGACCCTGACCATGCTGTTCGGCGCGATGGCCGCCTACGTCCTGGCCCGCTATCCGTTCCGCGGTCACCGCGTCGTCTACTACCTGTTCGTCGGCGGCATGATGTTCCCGGTCTTCCTGGCGCTGGTGCCGCTCTTCTTCGTGGTCCGCAACCTGGGTCTGCTCGGCACCCTGCCCGGCCTCACCCTGGTCTACGCGGCCTACTCGCTGCCGTTCACGGTCTTCTTCCTCACCGCGTTCTTCCGCACCCTGCCGACGTCGGTCGCCGAGGCCGCGCAGGTCGACGGCTGCGGCCACTTCGGCCTGTTCTTCCGCGTGATGCTCCCGATGGCCCGCCCCGGCCTGGTCGGCGTCGGCATCTTCAACTTCCTGTTCCAGTGGAACCAGTACGTCCTCCCGATCGTCCTGATGCAGGGCGAAGGCGCGGAACGAAAGTGGGTCCTCGCGCAGGGCCTGACCGCGCTGGCGGTCAACGAGGGCTACCGAGGCGACTTCAGCGGCCTGTTCGCCGGCATGACCATAGCCATGCTCCCGGTGATCCTCGGCTACCTGCTCTTCCACCGCCAGGTCCAAAGCGGCCTGGCCGCAGGTCAACTGCGTTGATGGTACGAAGGGACGCCCACCCGCCCGCAGGCCACAAGCCCCGCTCCGCCCGTGAGGCCCCGCCACGCCCGCCCCACTCCAGACCGCCCCGCGCCTCCCGGCCCGCGGCTGGCTGCGCGACGCCCGTCGCCACTCCAGACCGCCGCGCGCTTCCGGGTCCGTGGCTGGTGCTCAGGGGTGCCTCCCGGGCATTGAGGCACCCCTGAGCACCAGCCGCCGACCTCCCGCCGGCGCCACGGCCGGCCCTACGACGGCAACCGCCGTCGGCGCTCGCCCCGTCGGCGCTCGCCCCGGGGCCCGAGCTGCGGCAATACCACGATGCGCGCTCGCCCGACCCGATCGGCGAGCGGCGGTGGTGGTTAAAACAGGCACGAGACAACCAGGGGCGCTCGCCAAGACCGTCCGGCGAGCAACGGTGGTGGTTATGGGGGGCTCGTGACCACGATGGGCGCTCGCCGAGCGGCGGCGGGTGCTTCCCAGCCGCCATAACGGCCGCCATAGCCAGCCGCAACCGCCGGGCTGGTTCTAGCGGCCCTTATGGCGCTCGGATAACGGCCGCCACGGCCAGCCGCGGTCGCCCGGCTGGTGCTGAGGGCCGTTATGGAGGGCGGATAAGGGCACTCAGGGCCAGCTGGAGCCTTCCGGCTGGTGCTGAGGGCTGTCATGGCGGGGCTGAGGGGACCGTGAGGGCCAGCCGGGTCGTGACGCGCGCTGGTACCGCCCCGGGACGCGGAACATCGCGGGCACCACGACGTACCGTGTGCTCGCATCGCCCCCGACGACCCGGACCGGACCACCTGCCGGGAACACCGCCCACCTCGCGGGACGACCGCGCCCGGCTGCGGTCGCGACCGGCGCGGCGGACTGCGACCACCGGCTGCCTTGCCTGGCAAGCCCCAGCCACCCACCACGACCGGCGCAGCGGACCGCGACCACCGGCTGCCTCGCCTGGCAAGCCCCAGCCACCGATCACAACCGGCCCAGTGAACCGTGACCCGGCACCCGCCGGCACCTGCCGTCAGCCGGGGCCGGCGGCTTGCAGGGAGTGCGGGTGCCCGGAAGTTCTGATCTCGTGCGCTACCTGCAGGACCAGGTTCTCCGCTGCGGCGAAGCCCGGGGCGTGCCCGAGGTGTTCCCGGCGCGCGTCGGAGCGGGGCCGGGCCACGACCGGGGTCGGCTTGCTGCCGTTCTTGCGGGCGCTCGCCACGAACGGTGTCGCCGCCAGCGAGCAGAGCCACCACGCGCCGTACCAGAGCAGGACCGGCGACACCAGGACCACGCAGATCAGGGACAAGACCAAGGCGAGCAGGCCGATGATGTTGTCCCCGGCGTCCGGGAGGAACAGCATCTTGCTGACCCGGCGCGGCAGCCACGGCCGCCAGGCCACCCGCCGCCGGAAGACCTGCCACATGCTGCCGTCCGGCGCCTGCACCAACACCGATCTCATCGATCGCCCCCTCTGTGCCGCGGGCCAGGCTATCGCCCGCTACGGACCACCGCGGAGCCAGGCGTTGGTTCAGGCGGTTAGGTTGGGCGGGCGATGTGCGTGCTCACCGTCGTACCGAAAAGGGGTTTTTGTGCGGGTGCTCTATGTCAGTGACCTCGGGTATGAGGCGCGGGGGCGGCGGTATGGCGACGAGGACATCTATCTGACCGGGCGGCTGCGCGAGGGCTTCGACCTGGCCATCTGCCATCCGCTCGACGCGCGGGCGCTGATGGCCGATTTTGACGTGGTGGTCGTGCGCAACAGCGGTCCGGTGCTGGCCTACCAGGCGGAGTACGACGCGTTCCGGGCCGCCGCGATCGAGGCCAAGGTCCGGGTGTTCACCGAGCTCAGCGGCAAGGGGGACATGGCAGGCAAGCAGTATCTGCTGGACCTGTTCGCGGCCGGCTTCCCGGTGATCCCGACCGTGGACCGGCTCGCGGATCTCGGGCTGCTGCCGGTGACCGATTCCTACGTCGTCAAGCCGAAGTTCGGTGCGGACTCGGTGGGGCTGACGTTCGTCGACCGGGCGGGGCTCGACCGGCTGACCGTCAACGGTCTGCTGGTGCAACCGCGGATCGACTTCCGCTACGAGGTGTCGTTCTACTTCGTCGGCCACGAGTTCCAGTACGCCCTGTACGCGCCGGACCCGGCCCAGCGGTGGGTGCTCGAACCCTACGAGCCCACGCCCGCCGACCTCGTCTTCGCGCAGCGCTTCATCGACTGGAACGACATCCGGCACGGCATCCAGCGCGTCGACGCCTGCCGCACCCGTGACGACACGTTGCTGCTGGTCGAGCTGGAGGACCTCAACCCTTATCTCTCCCTGGACCGGATCAGCCCGGCGGCCCGCGACCGGTTCGTGCGCAGCATGGCGGCCGGGATCGAGCGGCTCGCTGAGGTCTCGCCATGAGCGCGATCCCCGCACCCACCGACCGGCTCGCCTTCCGGCAGATGACCGCGGACGACCTCGACGACATGGCCGCACTGCTCGGCGACCCGGTCGTGATGCGCCACTACCCGCGCCCCAAGACCCGCGACGAGGCGCTGGCCTGGATCGAGTGGAACCAGCGGCTCTACCGGCAGGCGGGCTTCGGGCTCTGGCTGGTCACGCTCCGTTCCACCGGCGCGTTCGTCGGCGACTGCGGCCTGACACCCCAGGAGGTCGACGGGACCGTCGAGGTCGAGGTCGGCTATCACGTCCGGACCGATTTTCAGGGTCAGGGGTACGCCAGCGAAGCGGCCGCCGCCTGCCGCGACCACGCGCGCGACGTGCTCGGCTCGCCGCGGCTGATCGCGATCATCGACCCGGCCAACCGGCCGTCCCAGCGGGTCGCCGAGAAGATCGGCCTGAGCCACGAGCGCG
Source organism: Actinoplanes awajinensis subsp. mycoplanecinus (assembly GCF_001509495.1). Lineage (NCBI taxonomy): Bacteria > Bacillati > Actinomycetota > Actinomycetes > Micromonosporales > Micromonosporaceae > Actinoplanes > Actinoplanes awajinensis. The sequence continues at coordinate 76,862 of NZ_LLZH01000277.1, forward strand.
ACTCGGTCTACCGTGCCACCCAGCCGGTCCGGATCTACGCGGCGGTGTTATGACCCGCCGAGCCGGCTGGTGAGCCGCCCCCGGATGTGGCCGATCAGCCGGGACAGGTCGCGGCAGTAGACCGACGGGTGCCGGAAGCCGGAACCGGGTGTGTACCGGTGCGCGTAGTGCCCGCCCCCGCACACCTGCACGACCGGGCAGCTCCGGCACGTGGCGGCCAGCGCCCGTACCCCGATCTGCCGGGCCGCCACGGCCGGGTGCCGCAGCGCGTCGTCGAGGTCGTTGTCCCAGACGCTCAGCCCGGTCTCCGGCGCACCCGGGTACGTCGTCTTCAAGCTGTCGGTCTGCTGCAGCGAGCCGTCCGAGTCGACCACCAGGAACGCCGCCGGGCTCAGCCCCACCTGCTCGCACCGGCTGCCGCCACCGAGCAGCAGGCTGATGATCTCCTCGAAGAGCACCACCCCGGTCTCCCGGGCCGGCGCGTCGAACCAGCGATCGAAAACGGCCATCAGCCAGTCGGCGTAACCGTCCGGGCCGAGCGGCGGCTGCGCCCAGTTCGCGTGCGGCAGCAGCAGGTCGATCCGCGGCGGCCGGAACTCCAGCAGCGCCTCGTACGTGGCGACCGGGTCGTTGCGCAGGTCGACCACGCAGAGCACGCCGCTGAACAGGTCCCGGTGCTCGTCCCGGCTCAGCAGGCGCAGACCACGGACGGCGGCCGCGTGGCTGCCGCGCCCGTCCGGATAACGCCGATGCCGGTCGTTGCCGGTCGCGTCGCCGTCGAGGCTCACCCCGACGCGGATCCCGGCGGCCCGCAGCGCGTGCAGCATCGGCTCGTCCAGCAGCACCGCGTTGGTCTGCAGCGACAGGTCCACGGTCACGCCGTCCGGCACGGCCGCCCGCAGCTCCGCGGCGATCGCGGTGATCCGGTCGACTCCGGCGAGCAGCGGCTCCCCGCCGTGCAGCACCACCCGGATCCGGCCGAGGCCGTGCCGGGTCACGTGCTCGGCGATCCGGGTCGCGGCCCGGGCCACCGTCGCCGGACTCATGAACACCGGCCGGTCCCGCCAGGACTGGTCCGGCGAGCTGTAGATGTAGCAGTAGTCGCAGGCCAGGTTGCACCGCTGGGCGATCTTGAGGATGAACTCCTGGAACGGGACCGGCCGCCAGCCGGACGCCTCGAGCTCGGTCACGGCGAGGAGGTCACCGGGCCACTCGCCCATCCATGTCCTCCGCCGGTTCCGCAGCACTGCCCGAGCCCGCGTCGCCGCGTCTCCGCCGGAGACGATAGCAACCGGTGACGATGCCGCTGGTCAGACGATGTCCGCTCAGGCGAACAGCGGTCGGCGAGCACTGGTCGGCCTCTGATCGGCCTCGTGCTCGCCGCCCGGCGCCGGCCCTGCTCGCCGAGCCGGCGATGCCGCTGGTCAGGCGAACAGCTGGGTGCCGTACCGGGTCACCACGAGCAGGGCCAGCGCGAGCAGCCAGATGGTGACCGCGAGCGCGTCGAGGTCGGTGGCGATCGCCGACCGCAGCACCGAACGCAGCCGGGCCGGGACCGGCAGGTTCCCGTCCCGCAGGTTCACGTGGGTCAGCGTCGCGAACACCAGTGTCGTCGAGACGGTGACCAGCAGGCACCACGGGCACAGCGCCCCGATGTGGAACATCGCCTGGTAGAACAGCCAGTACGCGAAGAGCACGCCGAGCGTGTAGACGCCCTGCGCCGCGCACATGAACCAGCGCGGGAAGCGCACCCCACCCAGCGCGGCCACGGCGATCGTGATCACCACGGGTTCGGCGACCAGGCCGAGGAACGCGTTCGGGAAGCCGAACAGCTGCGCCTGCCAGGACTGGGCGACCGTGCCGCAGCTGATCACCGCGTTGATGTCGCAGGACAGCGCGGTGTGCGGATCGGCGGCCAGGCGTACCGCGTCGACGGCGAGCACGAACGAGGCGAGCAGGCTCAGGCACGCGGAGAACAGCATGGTGCCGAAGATCCAGCCGTTGGTGTGCCGGAGCCGGCGCACCGCGATCACTGCGTACCCGTCGCTGCGATGATCGCCTGGGTGAGCGGCCCGGCGGTGTAGAGGTCGCCGGTGAAGGCCGTGCCGTTGATCCGCACGGTGGGTGTGCCGGTGATCCCGGCGTCGAAGGCGGCCTTGGTCGACCGCGCGATCCACGGCTCGAAGATCCGGTCCGGGAACACGTCGACGACCTGCTGCGGCACGCCGGCCTGCTGGGCGAGTTCGGCGATCCGGGCATCGGTCAGTCCGGACTTGCCCTCTTCCGGCTGGTTCGCGAACAGTGCGGCGCTCAGCGCGGAGAGCTGCGCGGGTGCCCGGTCGGCCACCGTGACGACCGCGTTCGCCGCCCGGGTCGAGTAGCGCGAGCCGTCCGACATCCGGTCCAGGAACGCCAGCGGGTGCAGTTCGAGGCGGACCGTACCCGCCGCGACCAGCTTGTCGATCTCACCGCTGTCGGCCCGCTCGAAGCGCCCGCAGTAGGGGCACATGTAGTCCAGGTACACCTCGAGCCGCACCGGCGCGTCCGCCTGCCCGACGGTCAGCGCTCCGCCCGCGGTGGCCCCCTGCGGCACGACCAGCGCGCCACCGCTGCCGTCGCTGCCGCCGGCCGCCTTCACCACGGTGATCACGATCGCCAGCAGCAGTCCGACAATGATCAGCGTCCCGCCGATCAGGACCGGTCGCCGCCGGCCCCTTTGCGCCGCGATCGCCTCCTGCGCCTTCCGCAGTTCCCTGGACCGATCCCGCGCCTGCCCACCCACCGGCTCCACCCTCTCGCCGCGCCCGTTCTGTCACGGTCCAGCGTGGTCAAGAGCGGGCGAGGGGACCAAGGCGAGAGGTCCGGACATGAGGGGACTTTCGACCCGTGGTCCTCCGTCGGAGCAGGGCGCGGAACTGAGCCGTCGCCGGAACACGAGCGGGCGGTCTAGAGCGACCAGACCGTGCGTACCGAATCGGCCAAAGCGACGCCCTGCCGGAGCCCCGCGCGGACCGAGACCGGCCGCCGCGTCGGGTCCATGAAGTTGGTACCGAACGCCTCGAGCGACGCCTCGTCCGGCTCGATCAGCAGGCTCTTCGCGGCACCGGCCGCGGCGATCTCGTCGTGGATCCGATCGCGCCCCAGCGTCGCCAGCGGCGCGATCACCACCAGCCGCTCGGCGCCGGCGGCCAGGTCGGCGGCCGCACCCAGCCGCACCCCGCCGTCCATGTAGCGCCGCCCGTCGATGGTGACCGGCGGCATCATCCCGGGCACCGCGCAGCTCGCCGCGACCGCGCTGAGCAGCGACACCCCGGACTCCGCACCGAGAGCCACGTCCCGCCCATCGGCGGTGTCCACGACCACCAGCCGCAGGTCCCGCGCCGGCCAGTCCCGGACCGGCAGCAGCGGCTCCATCCGGGCCAGATACGCCTGCTCGTCCTGGGTGCTCGCGGCCAGCGCCATCGCACCCACCCGCGCGCGGGCCTGCTGGGCCGGCACCGCCGGGTCGACGAGCACCGCCATCGCCGCCAGCCACTGTGCGTTACCGCGACCCCGGCCGCCGGACCGCGCCGGCGCGACCTCCTGCTCCTGCTGCGCCACCGCCGCCTCCAGGTCGGTACCGGCCGCGACCACGGTGCCGACGACGGACCCGGCCGACGTACCGATGATGGTGTCGGCGTCACTGAGGGTGACGCCGGCGCGCTGCAGGCCGCAGAGCAGACCGAGATGCCAGGCGATGCCGGTGACGCCACCACCGCCGAGAACAAGAGCCTTCGTCATGATCCAGACGCTAACGACCCGCCGCGGGCGCGACAACCCCGGCAAGCCACCTCCCGATCCGCGGTCCGCTGCCGGACCGCTGCCCCTTCCGCTCCGCACTCTTGGGTACGGAGGGGAGCGGGCGGGGTGTCGCTTTCGGCCAGTGGCGGTCGCTTTTGGGTGTCCCGTCGGCGCTCGTGGTCCGGCGCCGTGCGGTTCTGCGTGTCCCGTCGGCGGGGCGTGCGCACCTGCGGTCAGGAGCTCGCGACGTGCCCCGGGGTTGCCTGTTCGTGTGCGTCGGCAACGGCGGCGCCCGCTTGTTCGCGCGTGCCGGGAGCAGCGGTGCGTGCCTGTTCGTGCGTGCCGGGGGCAGCGGTGCCTGCCTGTTCCTGCGCGCCGGGGACAGCGGCGCCGGCTACGAGTCCCGCCTCCGCTGCCGCGACCTGCGCCTCCTGCAGCACCACTCGTTCCGGGCGTCCGGACTGCCGTGACACCGCGGCGACATCCTCGAATTCCGGCGTGACCTGCAGGATCACCCCGCCCCGCGAACCCACCTTGACCGCGACGCGCCCGCCCGGCACCCGCACCGGCACGAACCGCCGATCCAGCGGCGTCTTGACCCGCGCCGACTCCCGCACCCCGAGCGTGCTGGTGCTCGCGAAGATGTAGCCCCGCAGCCGTTCCGCCAGCTCCGGCGCGCACAGCACCGACAGCGTGTGCGCGGGCCGCCCCTTCTTCATCAGGATCGGCACCAGCCAGGCGTCAGCCGCCCCGGCCGCCATCAGCCCCGCGAGCACACCCGGCCACAGCCTCGGGTCGAGATCGTCGACATTGGCCTCCAGCAGCAGCGCCGCCTCCGCCCGGGGCCCGCGGTCCGCGTGCGGCCCGGCGGCTTCCTGCGGTCCGGCCTCCTCTGCCGGTCCGGCGGTTTCCTGCGGTCGGGCATTCCTTGTCGGTCCGGCGGCCCGTGCCGATCCAACGATCACTCGCACGACGTTGGCCCGTCCGACCCGGTCCCGCCCGCCGGCACCGACTCCGACCGCCTCCACCGTCATCGTCGGCAGATCCACACATTCCGCTGCCAGCGTCCGAACCAGTGCCATCCCCGTCGGCGTCGCCAACTCACCGAGCGCACCCACGTCACCCGGCCCGCCCGCGGACACCCGCCATCCGATCGCCAGCTCCACCACCGCCGGGACCGGAACCGGCAACTCCCCGTGCGC
>NZ_LLZH01000278.1:0-81482 GCF_001509495.1 Actinoplanes awajinensis subsp. mycoplanecinus
CTTCGCCGCCAACATCGACCGCACCTCATCCGTGACCGCCATAACAGATCAACGAATCGAAATCAGTCAAGCAACGGCTTGTTCTCTTACGAGCCCTTATGCCGACCCCATAACGGCCGCCACAACCAGCCGAACTCGCCCAGCTGGCCCCGACGGCCGTTAAACAGGCACATAACGGCCGCCACAACCAGCCGGGGGCACGCAGCTGGCCCTGACGGCCGTTAAACAAGCACATAAGGGCCGCTGGAGCCAGCCGGGGGCGCGCGGCTGGTCCTGGCGGCCGTTGAAACGGACATATGGCGACTGGGAGAGTGGGCGGCGCAACGGACCACGACCCACCGCCACCCCGCCTGGCAGCCAACCCCAGCCACCGCCGACCCGCAGCCCGACCGGCACGGCGAACGGGGCGCGGCGAGGCGGTGCCCGGCACGGCGCGGCGCGGGCCGGCGGCGCTCGGGGTTAGTTGTCGGACTCGATGGCGTGCGGGAGGAAGTTGCAGTTGTCCTTGGTGACCAGGCCCTCGACGCCGAGGCCCTCGCGGATGCCCATGCCGGCCGGCTCGCCGTCGATCAGCCAGGAGCCGATCACCGGGTGGACCGTGCCCTCCAGGCCGTCGAAGGACGGCAGTTCGCAGAGTTCCTGCACGACGAAGAGGCCGTCGGTGCCGTACTCGGAGGGGTTCTCGCTGATCGGGACGCCGTCCTTGACCAGGGTGACCGAGCCGCCCTCCCGGCCCCAGATCGGCTTCTTCGCGTACGACGTGAGCGTCTTCGCGCCCTTGGAGTCCGCGAAGAACGCCGGCAGCAGGTACTTGCCCCGCTCCGGGTCGTCGCCGAAGAGCTTCCACAGCACCGGCAGCAGCGCCTTGTTGCCGAGCAGCGCGGCCTTGTACGGCGGTTCGAGCCACACCGTCCCGCGCTTCTCCGGGTCGGCCATGTTCCGGAAGAAGGCCTTGCCGCCCTCCTCGTGCCAGAACCACTCCCACGGGTAGAGCATGAAGATCACGTCGATCGGCACGGCCTGGTTCTCCCGGCCGGGTGCGGACACGTACACCACCCGGTCGCCGGCCACGTCCCAGCCGATCTGGCTCATCGCGATCAGCTCGACCGGGAAGCCGGCCTCCTCCGCCGTCGACATCAGGTACGCGACGTTCATCCGGTCCTCGCCCGAGGTGTCCGACGTCTCGTACGCAAAATAGATCTTGGGTTTTTCCGGGAGCCAGGTGCGGGCCTCGCGCAGTTTGGCGATGTTGCGCCGCCACGCGCCGGGGTCGGCCGGCTCACCGTTCTCGGCCGGCCAGCCGACCAGCCGGTCGTGGATGGAGTTCCACTGCCGCCACTCGTGCTTGGTCACGCCGGTCTGGTCCATCCAGTGCCACTGGATGACCGCGGCCTCGACCAGTGAGGTGGGCGTCTGCGCGTTGAACTCGAGCAGCCGGGGCGTGCTGCCGGCCCCGTTGTACCAGAGGTCGAAGCGGCCGTAGACGGTCGGCGAGAAGTCCGGCGTCTGCATCGGCAGCCGCATCTCCGGATCCTTGTCGTAGTGCGTCCAGGTCTCCGCGTCGCCGTCCAGCCAGGTTCGGATGATCTGCTCGTGGGTGTACTCCGGGATGCCGATCCGGGTCAGGAAACAGGCCTCACGCGTGCAGACCGAGCTGAAGAAGCCCTGCTTACGGCCTTCGACGGTGTGCCGCGGGCACTGCTCGACCATCCAGTCGCCGGCTTCGAGGCACATGTCGTAGAGCGTCGCGGTGGCGGTCTCCAGCTCCTCGATCTCGGCCGCGGTGAAGTCGTAGTACGGACCCTCCTGCCAGTACGAGTACATCGACCCGTCCGGCAGCACGTCGTCGTTGTAGGTGAGCCCGAGACTGAAATTGGTCAGTTGCCAACCATCCCGGACCGGCCCGTACGGAATCCGCCGCATGTCGCTAGCCTCCCACCGAACCGGTGCCGCCGCCGCTTCCGACGATCTTCGTCTTGACCGTGGACGCCGGCTGGGCGGCCACCGTCGGCGCGACCGTCCGGCGAGTCTGCGCCGGGGCGACGGTCCGGGTCGGCTTGGCAGCGGTCCGGGCCGGCTTGGCGACGCCCGGCGCCCGGGTGGCCGGGGAACTCGTGGTCGGCAGGACCATCGGCGCGGCGGGGCGGCCGCCGCCGGAGTAGCCGCCGGTGCCGGACACCGGGTCGATGTCGGTGGTGCGGTAGTCGTCGTCGGCGGGCGAGCCGCAGGCGGTCAGGGCGAGAAAGGAGGCCGTCAGCACGACGGCCCCCGACGTCCAGCGTCGTGTCATCGGTGGGTCAGCCGCCCGACGAGCCGTGGCTGCCGCTGCCACCCTTGCCGACAACGCTCGACTTGACCGTGCCGTTGCCGACCCGGCCGCTGGACGGCAGGCCGTAACTGCTGCGGGAGGCCGAGTCGTTGTAGGCGAACCGGCTGCCGCCGGAGGGCAGCTTGGTGCCGATCGGGTAGCCGGACCGGTAACTCGGCGAGTGGTAGAGGTAGTAGCCGCCGTAGTAGCCGTTGCTGACCCCGGTGCGACCGCCGTTGTCGTCGCAGAAGTCCTCGTCGACGATCACACCGTTCTCGTCGGCGCAGTAGAAGCCCTCGTCGTAATATTTGTCGTTGCTGCAGGCCGCCGCGCCGCCCGCGGCGAGCAGCAGAAATGTGCTGGTCAGCGACACGCTGCGGGAACTCATGCGTCGGTTCATAAGCTTCTTTGTAGTCGCTCTCAGCAAGTTTGCAACATCAGTCCTGCGGCCCGCCGGCCACGTAAATCACCTGACCGGAGACAAAACCGGCACCTTCGCTCGCGAGGAACGAAACCGTGTTCGCCACGTCGTCCGGACGGCCGGCCCGGGCCACCGGGATCTGACCGATCGCGGCCTTCTCGAAGTCGGCGAAGTCCGCGCCGACCCGGGCCGCGGTGGCCCGGGTCATGTCGGTGACGATGAAGCCGGGCGCCACCGCGTTCGCGGTGATCCCGAACTTGCCCAGCTCGATGGCGAGGGTCTTGGTGAAGCCCTGCAGCCCGGCCTTGGCCGCGGCGTAGTTGGCCTGTCCGCGGTTGCCCAGCGCCGAGGTGCTCGAGAGGCTGACGATCCGGCCGAACCCGGCCTCGACCATGTGCTTCTGCACCGCGCGGGTGAACAGGAACGAGCCCTTGAGGTGCACGTTCATCACGGTGTCCCAGTCGTCCTCGGACATCTTGAAGAGCAGGTTGTCGCGCAGCACCCCGGCGTTGTTGACCAGCACGGTCGGCGGGCCCAGCTCGGACACCACCCGCTCCACCGCGGCGGTCACCTGGGCCGCGTCGGCGACGTCCGCGCCGATCGCGACCGCGGTGCCGCCGGCGTCGTGGATCGCGGTGACCGTGTTGGCGCAGGCGCCCTCGTCCAGGTCGACCACCGCGACGGCGAGGCCGTCAGCGGCGAGCTTAAGCGCGATCGCCTCGCCGATGCCACGTGCGGCACCGGTGACGACGGCGACCCTGGACGGTGCGGACTGCGACATTGCGGCCTCCGATGAGCGATCTTCATGGCTCCTGCGGGCCGACAATAGCCGGAATCAGATGCCTCTGCGCAGCCGGATCCAGCGATATCCGTAACCGGACACCGAAAGATCGTCGAGCTTGTCCGGCTCCGGGTACTCGGAGTCGGCGAGCACGTCGTTCGGCTGCTCCGCGTCGCCTTCCAGCGAGCTCAGGTCGATCCGCACCTCGTCCGGGCCGAGGTTGTGCAGGAACAGCATCGTGCCGGTGGTGTCGTCGGCGCGGTGCACCAGCAGGGTGCGCGGCGCCGGGACGTCGACGTGGGTGCAGGAGCCGTTGCCCACCTCGGGCGCCTCGCGCAGGGTCCGGATCATCCGCTCGAACCAGGAGAGCAGCGACGAGGGGTCGTGCCGCTGGTGGGTCACGTTGACCGTCTCGTAGCCGTACCCGTCGTCGGTGACGACCGGGCGGATCAGGTCCTTCGGGTCGGCGGTGGAGAACCCGGCGTTGGCCAGCCGGTTCCACTGCATCGGGGTGCGGATCGCGTCCCGGCCGTTCAGCGCCAGGTCGTCACCCATCCCGATCTCCTCGCCGTACCGCAGCACCGGGGTGCCGCGCAGGCTGAACTGCAACGCGTACGCCAGCTCCAGCCGGCGCCGGTCGTTGCCCAGCATCGGCGCGAGACGGCGGCGGATGCCGCGGCCGTACAGTTGCTCTTCCTTTTCCGGCCCGAACTTCGCGAAGACGTCGGCCCGCTGCTCCGCGGTGAGCCGGGACAGGTCGATCTCGTCGTGGTTGCGCAGGAACGTCGCCCACTGGCCGCCGGCCGGCAGCTTCGGGGTGTCCCGCAGCCCGTCGATGATCGGCTCCGGGTCCTCCCGGGCCAGCGCGAGGATCATCTTGGCGTTCAGCATGAAGTCGAACAGCATGTGGATCCGGTTGCTCGACCCGCCCTCGTCACCGAAGAACGTGACCAGGTCGGCGGGCTCCACATTGGCCTCGGCGAGCAGCACCGCGTCGCTCTTGCGCCATTGCACGTGCTGGCGCAGCTCGGTGAGGTAGCCGAAGTCCTTGGGCGAGTTCGGGTTGCCCGGCTCGGTCTCCTCGATGATGAACGGCACCGCGTCCATCCGGAACCCGGCAACACCCAGCTGCAGCCAGAACGCGCAGATCTTCTTGATCTCCTCGCGCACCTCAGGGTTCTTGATGTTGAGGTCCGGCTGGAACTTGTAGAACCGGTGGTAGAACCACTGCTTCGCGGTCCGGTCGTAACTCCAGGTCTCATCCTGCTCACCGGGGAAGACCATGCCCTGCTTGCGGTCCGACGGTTCGGTCTCCGACCAGACAAACCAGTCACGGTACGGCGAGTCCGGCGACGATCGGGCCGACTGGAACCACGGGTGCTGATCCGAGGTGTGGTTGACCACCAAGTCGATGATCACCTTGATGCCCCGGTTCTCGGCCTGGTGCAGCAGCTCGGCGAAGTCACCCAGGGTGCCGAGGCGCGGGTCGACGTTGTAGAAGTCGGCGACGTCGTACCCGTCGTCGCGGTTCGGGGTGGGGTGGATCGGGTTGAGCCAGATGCAGTTCACCCCGAGCCGGGACAGGTAATCGAGCCGCCCGATCAGGCCCGGGATGTCACCGACACCGTCGCCGTTCGAGTCGGCGAACGTGTCGATGTCGAGGCAATAGACGACGGCCTTGGAATACCACCTGTCACTCATGGCCCTTTACTTGTCCGCGCCCCCGCACCCCAAAACGTTCACCACCCCACAACACCAGGACACCCGCCGCGAGGAACACCACCGGCGCCAGGCTCCGCACCACGGCCGACAGGGCGACAGTTTCCGGAACGCCGCTGGTGGGACCGGGTGGCACCAGTGAATCCCAGCCGCTCAGAGCAGCCAACGGCACGACGAGCGTCGCGGCGCACAGCATCACGACCTGGCGGCGCACCGGCGGGTCGAGGGCGGCCACCGCCCCGGCCAGCAGCACCGACGGCAGCCCGTCGGTGAACAGCTCCTGAGCCAGGGTGAACTCCCTGGTCAGCGGGGAACCCAGGACGGAGAGCGCGGCCAGGGCGAGCAGCCAGAGACCCGGCTTGCCGATCACCGTGCGGACCGGGGGCATCCGACGGGCTGCGGCGAAGGCGGCGCCGACCAGGATCGCCGTGCACGGTTCCCAGGCCACCCGGACCGTCGTCCACGGCACCCGGTCCACCCAGAACACCAGCTTGCCGAGCTCGACCAGGACGACGACACCGGACAGCCAGACGGCGGCGCGCCGACGGCCGAGGAGCGCGGCGACACAGACCGCGAACCAGGCGGCCGCGCGCACGCCCGGTTCGAGATCGCCGGGCGAGTAGAAGGTCGGCATCGGGACCCAGAGCTGCCGGACGAGCACGCCGAGGATGAAGTCCGCCGCCGAGTAGGTCGCCATCACGAGCGCGGTGATCAGGGCGGTCACTCCGGCGGCCGCGCGCCAGGTCGTACCGGAAAGGGGTGGGAAAGCGTGACCCAGACGGGCCGTGAGGCCCGCGCGGACCAGGTCCAGCGCATCGGCCGGGGCCGGGAAACGGCGGCCCGGCGGCGAACCGGCCAGCAGCACCCCGATCATCTCCTCGGCGTAGGCCGCCCGGTGCGCCGCCGGATAGATCCGCAGCAGCCGGCGGTAGCGGTCCTCCAATGTGGTCATGCCGGGGACTCGAGACGACGGATGATCGCGGCGGCCGCGGCGAACGCCGCCAGCGGCACGACAAGCAGCAGCGTCCACTGACCGGGATCGATCAGGCGTAGCGAGTCGGGGTGGCCCATGTTGTAGGCGACGAACCCGCCGAAGCCGGCCCGGACCAGGGGGAAGGTCACCAGGATCGGCACCGACCAGGCGATCAACCGGCGGCGCACCGCCGCCTCCTGCCGGAGCACGCCGAGCGCCACCAGGCCGGCCGCGACGGCGAGCAGCGCCGAGGGGAGCTGCCAGAGGGAGAAGGCCTCGGAGCGCGGCCAGGCGAGGAACAGAGAACGGCCCTGCGCGATCAGGACCGCACCGGCCGCCGCGATCGGCACCCAGCCGCGCGGCCGGAGCGCGCCACGCTCCGCCACCAGGACGGCGCACAGCACCACGAACGCGGCCACGATCAGCCAGTAGGCGTTGAGCACCGTGGCCGGAGTGTCCAGGTAGGTCCGGCTGGGCGCGGCGATCTCGCCGGCCAGGCCGGCGACCGCGCCGAGCGCACCCACGAGCCGCAGACCGAGGACCGCCGCGAGCAGCGCGACCGCCCAGCCGGCCAGCCGCAGCGCGTCCATCGGCACGACGCCCTGAAACGAACGGCCGGGATGGGCCGGGATCGGGATGTCACCGACCACCCGGCGCACGGTGACCGTCAGCAGCAGCGTCGCGCCGAAGAACCACACCAGCCGGGCCGACCGGGCCCAGCCCGAACCCGGCGCCGCCAGCCGGAGGCGAGCGATCAGCGCGTTCCGGATCAGGTCGAACACCTGCGCCGGAGCCGGCCGGGGATCGGCCATCAGCACGCCGATCATCTCCTCGGCGTACTCCTGCCGGAACGCCCTCGGATAGAGCGCCAGCAGCCGCCGATAGCGGATCTCGGTCATGCGGTGGCTCCCCCGAGCTCGGTGCGGCGGGCGCGCAGGCGGCGCTCCGCGATGGTGGCCTGGGCGCGCAGGCGGGCGGACTCGGCGGTCAGGCTCTGCTCGCCGGCCCCCGTGAGCCGGTAGTAGCGCCGCAGCCGGGACTGGACGACCTCTTCGCGGTCGATTTCGATCAGGCCGTCGACGCGCAGGCGGTCGAGGGCCGCGTAGAGCGTGCCGGCGCGCAGCCGGACCCGCCCGGCGGTCATCTGGGCCACATCCTCGATCACGGCGTAACCGTGCCGGGGTTCCGCGGCCAGCGCGGTGAGCACCAGGAACGTGGGCTCGCGCATGGGGCTGTCGCTCATCGCCGGAGAATATACCGATCATCGGTATATACGGAAGTGGTTGCCTCCGGACCGACCGGGTACTGCTTGGTGATGGCACAGGTGGATCCCGGACAACTCAGTGGGCTGACCGGGTGGGTGGCCTCGGTCATCGACTCGCTCGGCGAGGCCGGCGTCGGCCTGCTCGTGGCCCTGGAAAATCTCATCCCGCCGATCCCCAGCGAGATCGTGCTGTCGATGGCCGGATATCTGGCGAGTGCCGGCCGGGTGAACCTGGTGCTGGTCTGGGCCGCCGCGACGATCGGCGCGCTGGTCGGCGCGCTGCTGCTCTACTGGGTCGGCCGCGGCCTCGGCGAGGAGCGGCTGCGCCGCTGGCTGGACCGGGTCCCGCTGGTCGACCTGGACGACCTCACCAAGGCCGACCGCTGGTTCGAGAAGCACGAGCGGGCCGCGGTGCTGTTCGGCCGCTGCGCGCCGGTGGTACGCAGCCTGGTGTCGATCCCGGCCGGGGCCAACCGGATGCCGGTCGGCCAGTTCGCGCTGTTCACCACGATCGGCAGCGGCGTCTGGAACGCGCTCTTCATCGGCGCCGGGTACGCGCTCGGCTCCCGCTGGCAGGACGTGGAGAAGTACGGCCACTGGTTCGACTACGCGATCGGGGCGTTCTTCGTGGCCGCCATCGGCTGGTGGGTGGTCAAGAAGGTGCGCGGCCGCTCCGGAGAGCGACCGCGCACCGAGAACTCCGAGGACTCCGAAGGTCAGGTCAGAAGCCCGCGCTGACCTTCGTGAAGGCCCAGTCGGCCTGCGCGATGCCGGAGCAGTCGGAGACCACGCCGCCGCCGGCGCAGCCGCGGTCGCGGTTGACCGCCCAGAAGGTGAAGCGGGCCAGGCCCTTGCTCTTGGCGTAGTCCCGGATCCGGGTCCAGGTGTCGACCGAGGTGACCTCCTGCTGGTCGGAGAGACCGTTCATGCCGGAGATGCCGACGCGCGAGTAGGCCTGCGCGTCGGTGAGGCCGAAGGTGGTCTTCACCAGGTTCTTCAGGCCCTCGGTCGCGCCGACCGTCGAGGCGTACATGTCCGCGCCGCCGCCGAAGTCGAACGGCATCTGGGTGAAGATGTCGATGTTCGCGCCGAGCGCCTTGGCCTGCTGGACCAGCCGGGTGCCGTAGTAGTTCGGGCCGGTCGGCGACGTGCCGAAGGTGACGATGGTCTTCACCGACGGGTTGTTCGCCTTGATGACCTTCAGGGCGCCGAGGATCCGGTCCTGCACCGCGGTGTTCTCGAACTCGTCGGTGTTCTCGATGTCGATGTCGATCGCCTTCAGACCGAAGGCGTTGATCACCTTCTGGTACGCGCCGGCCAGGGCGTCGACGGTGGTGCAGTTCGGGCCGAGCTTGTTACCGCTCCAGCCGCCGATCGACGGGATGACGTCCGCGCCGGCCGCCTTGATCTGCGAGATGTAGCTGGCGTGCACGCCGCCGGTCAGGCCGGACTCGCCGTCCCAGACCGGGTTGCAGCCGTTGGCCAGCACGAACGCCATGGTGAACGACTTGATGCCGGTGGCGTTGACGATCGTGGCGGGCGCCGGCGGGTTGCCCCAGCCCGGGTAGACGTACGGCGCCGAGGCCATCTTGGTGCCGGAGGTCGGCGGCGTGGTGGTCGGTCCCGTGGTGGGGGTGGTGGTCGGCGGCGTGGTCGGCGTGGTGCCGCCGCACGTGCCGTTGTCGATCCAGACGTCCCACTGACCACTGTGGGTGGCCGGCGACTCGTTCTGGGTCCACCACTTCGCGGTGTAGTTGTGGCCGCTCTGCGAGGCGCTGTTGTCCTTGACGTACGTCGCGGTGCTGCTCCAGGCGGCGGCACACGCGGTCGCCGCGTTGGACGCCGCCATCGGGAGCACTGCGGCAAGCGTGCCCACGGTGGCGACCGCCGACACGAGGGCGATCTTTCTGCTGAGCTTCACGGGGATCTCCGAGGGGTGGGAGGGGTTCAGGGGAGGGTGGCGAGGTGCGGGTCGATGGTGTTCGCCCAGCCGTTGCCGTTCGTGACGTCCCAGTTGATCGACCAGGTCATCGCGCCGCGGATGCCCGGGTACGTCGCCGGCGGCTTGAACGTGCCGCAGTTGGTGCCGCGGGCCAGGCAGTCCAGGGCCGCGTTGACCACGGACGGGGCGACGTAGCCGCCACCGGCGGCCTGGGTGCTGGCCGGCAGGCCGAGCGAGACCTGGTCGGGGCGCAGGCCGTTCTGGGTCTGGATGCAGCTCAGCGCGGTCAGGAAGTTCTCGGTGCCCTGGCTGTACGCGTTCATCTGGTCGCAGCCGAGCATCGCGCCGGAGTTGTAGAACTGCGTGTGTACGACGGTCAGGATGTCCTTGATCGCCAGGGCCAGCGCGAAGTACGACGACCCGGCGCTCTGCATGTCGATCGTCTGCGGCGCCATCGTGATGATCAGGTTGGCGCCGGCCTTGGCCCGCAGACTGCGCAGCGCACTCGCCATGTAGGTCGGGTTGAGCCCGTTCTCCAGGTCGATGTCGACGCCGTCGAAGCCGTACGTCTGGATCAGCGAGTAGACCGAGTTGGCGAAGGTGGTGGCCGCGGCGTCACTGGCGACACCGACGGTGCCCTTCTCCCCGCCGACCGAGATGATCACCTTCTTGCCCCGCGAGTGCAGCGTGGCGATGTCCGCCTTGAACTGCGCGTCGGTGTAGCCGCCGACCGCGCTCGCCAGGCCGGGGTCGAGGGTGAAGGTGACCGCACCCGGGGTCGAGGTGGCGTCCGCGAAGGCGACCGCGATCAGGTCGTACGTGCCGGGGACGGCGGCCAGCTTGAGCGGCGCGGCGCCGTTCACGAAGTTCTGCCAGTACCCGGTGAGGAAGTGGGCCGGCAGCTGTCCGGAACCGGTCGGCTGCACGGTCGGTGACGTCGTGGGTGACGACGTCGGCGACGCGGTCGGCGAGCTGGTGGGCGGCTTGCTGGGGGACGTCGTCGGTGACGCGGTGGGTGAGCTGGTCGGCGGCGTCGTGCCGGTGCCGCCGCACACCCCGCCGTCGATCCAGACGTCCCACTGACCACTGTGGGTGGCCGGCGACTCGTTGAGGGTCCACCACTTCGCGGTGTAGTTGTGGCCGTTCTGCGAGGCGGTGTTGTCCTTGACGTACGTCGCCGTCGAGCTCCACGCCGAGGCGCAGGCGGTGGCCGCCGAGGCGTCACCCGCGAACCAGGTGGCGGTGCCGGCGGCGGCGACCGCGGTGACTGTCGCGAGGAGTACCGAACGGGAGCGCTGCATAGTGGTCCTTCCCTGCGCCTCCGATGAGATACGTCAATCTTTAGGACTGTTAACAGTAAATGTAAAGAGGGTGAGCACCTTAAATATCCTTAAAAGTCAATCCGTGATCAGGGCACAACGATGGGCTGCCGTCGCAGGTCAGCGACCACAGCCCATCGTTATCGGTCGATAAAAATGATTACCGGCGGAACTGGATCCAGTTCACATTGGCGAAATCAGCCGATTGCCCGCTGGTGAAGGTCAGATAGACCGTGTGAGTTCCGGACACATTCGACACGTTGCCCGGGATCGAGGTCCAGGTCTGCCAGCCGCCGGTGCTGCCGAGCGCGAAGCTCCCGATCGGCGCGTTGCTCCGGCTGTCCACCCGTACCTCGATCAGGCCGCTCACCCCGCTGCCGGCGCCGGAGGCGACCCGGGCCACGAAGTCCTTCACCCCGCCGGTGCCGAAGTTGACGTTGTTGAACTGCAGCCAGTCACCGTTCGCGATGTACCCGACGTCCTGCCCGCCCTCGGAGCACGTCTCCACCTGCACCCCGGCCGAGGCGTTGAACGACTCCGCCTGGATCTGCGCGTAGGCGTCCCGGGTGCCGGTCGGCGGCGTGGTGGTCGGCGGCGTGGTGGTGCCGCCGGAGGACTGGTACACCGCCACGTAGTCCACGAGCATCGGCACGCCGGACTGGGTGGCCGCGGTCGGTCCGCCGCCGAACGCCGCCGGGAAACCGCCGCCCATCGCCACGTTGAGGATCACGAACATCCCGTGGTGGGTGGCGTTGTTCCAGGTGGTCGCGTCGACCTGGGACGAGTTCAGGGTGAAGTAGTTGGTGCCGTCCAGATACCAGCGCAACTGCTCCGGCGAGGTGCTGCGATCAAATTCCATGGCGTACGTATGGAAAGCCGTCTGACACCCGGAACAGGCTCGCTCACCGCTGGTCAGGCCGGTCGTCTCGTTGCACACGCCGCCCGGATTGGTCCCGCAGTGCAGGGCGGCGAAGACCGAGGACCGGCCGTTGATGTCCTCCATGATGTCCCACTCGCCGATGCTCGGCCAGTTCGTCGCGCCGACCGGGCGGGCCGCGTCCCCGAGCGCCCAGAACGCCGGCCAGTACCCGGCGGCCGCGGCGCCGCTGACGTTCGGCTGCTGCAGGCGCGACTCGATCCGCACCCGGCCACCGGCCGGCGCCGCGAAGTCGGTGCGCTGGGTCTCCACCCGGCCGGAGGTCCACCGGCCGGCCGAGTCCCGGATCGGCTTGATCACCAGGTTGCCGCCGCCGTCCTGATAGACGTTCGCGGTGGAATCGGTCATCGTCTCGATCTCGCCGGTGCCCCAGTTGGCCGCGCCGCCGGGGTATCCGGTGCCGATGTCGTAGAGCCAGTTCGACCGGTTCAGTCCGGTGCCGGACGCGCCGGTGAAGTCGTCGCTGAACACCAGGGACATGCCGGCGGGCGGGGCCGGGACGGCCGCCTCGGCCTGTGCCACGAACGTCACGGATCCGGCGACCGCCAGCAGCGCGGCGCCCAGCGCGAGGAGTCTTCGAGGAGCTGCCATGGGAACACGCCTTCCGAGGGGGATGAAGGTGCAGACGTGAGAGCGCTCTCTGGCAAAGATTGCACGCTTGTTTCCGGAACTTGTCAACGGTTGTCGATGGATGGAGCCCGATTCCCCTGACCGGCCTGCGGTTTCCGGGTAGATCGCGGCGGGTAACACCCGCGCATGGACCCCGCTGCCGAAGGCACGACGACGATCTCACCCCAACTCGCCGAACGTGCCGAGCGGAGCGATCTGCACACCCTCGGCATCGAAGAGGAGTACCTGCTCGTCGACGCGGTCGAACCGCGCGCGGTGGAGACCGTCGACGAGGTGATCGACCAGGTGCCCGAACAGATGCGGGCCAGCGTGCAGCACGAGTACCTGCGCAGCCAGATCGAGGTGGCCAGCCCGCCGCAGCTCGAGCTGAGCAGCCTCTACGACTCGATGCGCGTGCTGCGCACCACGCTCGCCGACGCCGCCGGACGGGCCGGTTCCCGGCTGGTCGCGGTCGGTGTCGGACCGGCCTCCGGGCCGAACTCGCGGCTCGTCGACAACCCGCGGTACCACCGGATGCGGGAGCGCTTCGGCGACCTCTCCCCCGGCCAGGGCTCCTGCGGCACCCACGTGCACGTCAGCATCCCGGACGACGAGACCGGCGTGCAGGTGCTCAACCACCTGCGGGTCTGGCTGCCCACCCTGCAGGCGGCGACGGCCAACTCGCCGGTCTTCGGCGGCCACGAGACCGGGTACGCCAGCTGGCGCTCGGTGATGTGGGAGCGCTGGCCGACCGTCGGCCCCACGCCGTACCTGCAGTCGCACGAGCAGTACCTCACGATGATCGCGGACCTGCAGGCGAGCGGCGCGATGCTCGACGAGGGGATGCTCTACTGGTACGCCCGGCTCTCCGCGAGCTATCCGACCGTGGAGATCCGGATGGGCGACGTGATGCCCACCCTCGACGACGCCATGCTGCTCGCCGCGCTGGCCCGGGGCCTGGTCGCCACCCTGGTGCAGGAGGTGCACGCCGGAGCCGTGGCGCCGGACGTGCCGCACCCGCTGCTGATGGCCGCGCACTGGCGGGCCGCCAAGGACGGCCTCGAGGGGACCGGCATCGACCTGGCCACCCGCGAGCCCCGCCCGGCCTGGCGACTGCTGCGGCAGCTGGTCGACTACGTCCGCCCGGAGCTGGAGCGGCACGGCGACGCGGAGCTGGTCACCGTCCTGATCGACCGGTTGCGCACCCGCGGGACCGGCGCGGCCCGGCAGCGCGCTCTGCTGGCCAAGGGCACCCCGGTGGCCGGCGTGGTGGACTGGCTGGCCCGGACAACTCGCGGCGAGATGTGACGAGACGGGAATCTCGCATGGATTCCCACAGATATTGCACAGGGAAGCACCCTGCGTGAACTGGCATAACAACCATACGTGACGATGCCATGACCGATTCGGTATCGCGCCGGATCTTGCCGCACGGTAGGCATGACGAATGCCGCCGCACACCTCGCCGCACCTGACGAGCTCCGGCGACGCAGCCGTTACGGGTGGGCGGCACCGTCGGCCGGACTCTGCCTCCGGCTCGGAGACCGCTGTGTCGTGGGCCCGCCCTCGCGCCGCGTTCCTCGAGTCGCCGCTTCGCTCCGCTGTGGACTCGTCCACCGGGGAGTCACCCGCTGCAGCCACGTCCCGGTCCGCGCGTCACCGCGCCGGTGACACGGGGTCGTACAGCGCCGTCCGTACCGAAAAAGATCGGACCGAAGCCGGACGGACCGACACCAGGACGCGGGCCGCGCGCGCCCGGCATTCCGCCGCGCTGATGCCGGCGGCGCCGAAGCGGTCTGATCCGAAGCGGTCGAACGGACAACGGTCGGCGACCGGCTCGCACCGCGCGCCCAACACCATCCCGCTGGAATCCTGGCTGGAAGCGGCGAAGAACCGGCCGACCACCGTGCTCGGCACCCTGGTCGTGGCCGGCCTGCTGATCACCGCGGTGCCGCTCTCCCAGCCCAGCACCAACAGCCCCGGCGCGCTGACCACCGCCGCCGTGCAGGCCGCGGCGTCGGCGCAGGCCGCACAGGCGGCCCAGCGGAACAAGGCCACCGACGCCGGTGGTGGCGAGCAGCAGAGCGACGACAGCCCGGAGCAGCCGCCCGCCGGCGCCACCGCCAAGCCTACCCCGCAGGCCACCGCGACCGGCAAGCCGGCCGAGTACAACCCGTCCCGGGCAGTGCCCGCGGGCGCCGGGCCGGGCAGCTCGCTACTCACCACCGGCACCCAGCAGGTCGCGCTGACCTTCGACGACGGCCCGGACCCGGAACTCACCCCGAAGATCCTGGCGATGCTCGCGCAGTACCAGATCAAGGCGACGTTCTGCCTGGTCGGTACGCAGGCACAGAAACACCCGGAGCTGGTGCGGGACATCGTCGCGGCCGGTCACACGCTGTGCAACCACACGTTCTCGCACGATCTGACGATCGGGAAGAAGAGCGCCGCGAAGATCCGCGCCGACCTGGCGAAGACCAACCAGGCGATCCGGGCCGCGGTGCCGGACGCGCAGATCCCGTTCTTCCGGGCGCCCGGCGGCAACTTCAGCGACAAGCTGGTGAAGGTCGCCTACGCCGACGGGATGTCCTCGCTCTACTGGGAGGTCGACCCGCGGGACTGGGAGCACACCGAGGGCGAGACCGACGCCGCGCACATCAAGCGCGTGATCGCCACGGTGAAGAAGCAGACCAAGCCGGGCGCGATCATCCTCTCCCACGACTTCAACCAGCCGGACACCATCAAGGCGTACGAGGAACTGATCCCGTGGCTGGCGGAGAACTTCGAGCTGGGCGTGCCGACCGGCACCGGCGAGACACCGGTCACCCCGGCGTCGCCCGCCACGCCGACCCCGGCCACCCCGTCGCCGTCGGAGAGCACCAGCCCGCCGGACCCGGACACCACGCCGACGACGGCACCGTCGCTGGCGCCGTCGGCCGCCGCGACTACGTCCTAGCGGGTTGGCAGGCCGGGCACCAGTAGAGGTTGCGGCCCGCCAGCGGGCCGAGCGACACCGCGGTGCCGCAGACCAGGCACGGCTGCCCGGCGCGGCGGTAGACGTAGACCTCGCCGCCGTGCCGGTCGACGCGCGGCGCCCGGCTCATCGCCTCCGGGGTGTGGTGGGTGTGCACCGTGTCGATCCGGCCACGGGCCACCCCCTCCTTCATCAGCGCGCGCAGGTCGTCCCAGAGCGCCGCCCACAACTCCCGGTCGATCCGGGTGCCCGGGGTCAGCGGGGAGAGCCCGGCGCGGAACAGCACCTCGTTCGCGTAGATCAGCCCGCAACCGGCCACGATGGACTGGTCCAGCAGCAGCGCGAAGAGCGGCTTGGTGCTGGAGCGGATCCGGGTGTACGCCACCGCGGGATCCGCGTCGTCGCGCAGCGGGTCGGCGCCGAGCCGGGCCCGCAGCAGCTCCACCGCGGGCGGCTCGAGCACCTCGCAGGCGGTCGGGCCGCGCAGGTCGAGCCAGTGTGCGGGACCGGTCATCCGCATCCGGACCTGGCCGACCGGGTCGGGCAGCGGGGGCTCACCCTCGGTGAACTTGCCGTACAGGCCGAGGTGGACGTGCAGGGTGCGGTCGTCCTCGTAGTGGTGCAGCAGGTGTTTGCCGTACGCCTCGGTGTCGCGCAGCACGCGGCCGTCGAGCAGCGCGGCGCCGCTCGCGAACCGGCCCTGCGGGCTGGAGACCCCCACCGGATGACCGGCGAACAGCTCACGATGGCGGGTGGCGAGGCGGTGAATGGTATGTCCCTCCGGCACGCGCCAAAGGTAACCGGCGGGTGGCCCGCCGACCGATCGGTCGTGATCAGCGCCACCAAGGGGGGTCATTCTGCCGTAAGCGGATTCGCCCTGAGGGGAATCACTGGGTTATGACACGCCCCTTGGGAGAAGGTGTGAGACGTAGAAGAGCGGATGCGAAAGGGTTGGGCTCATGACTGTTGACACGACCATGCGCGGTGGCGGCGCGTCCTTCGACGATCAGGTCTTCGAGCGGCTGCTCCGGGAACGGATCATTTTCCTCGGCAGCGAGGTCAACGACGAGGTGACCAACCGGATCTGCGCCCAGATGCTGCTGCTCGCCTCGGAGGACGCCGAGCGCGACATCGCGCTGTACATCAACTCCCCCGGTGGCTCGATCAGCGCCGGGATGGCGGTGTACGACACCATGCAGTACATCAAGAACGACGTGGCCACCATCGCGATGGGCATGGCCGCCTCGATGGGCCAGTTCCTGCTCTGCGCCGGCACCCCCGGCAAGCGGTATGCCCTGCCCCACGCCCGGGTGATGATGCACCAGCTCTCCGGCGGCATCGGCGGCACCGCGGCCGACATCGCCATCCAGGCCGAGAGCATGCTGCACATCAAGCACGTGATGAACGACCGGATCGCGTTCCACAGCGGTCACACCCCGGAGGAGATCGAGCGCGACTCCGACCGGGACCGCTGGTTCACTGCTCAGCAGGCCAAGGACTACGGCCTGGTCGACCACGTGATCAGCAAGGCCTCCGACGTGAACGCGGTCTCGTCGCTGGTCTGACCTGCCGATCGACCACGAGGGGCGCACACGTTCGTGCGTCCCTCGTGTCATTTCCGGGCGGGCCGGGTATAGGGCAGACATACATACCCGAGAATCCCCGCCATGGAGGTGCTGACGTGAGGTTGCCGACCTTCGCGCGAACGGCTACAACCGAGACCGCCGAGACCCCCCGTACCCCGGTGCAGCCGCGCCGCACCGACGACGCCACCACGCAGAACATCACCCGGGAGCGCTCCGAGCCCACCACGCAGGACATCAACAAGCCGTCCACCAGCACGGTCACCCCGCCGACCGCGGCGCAGCGCAAGCCGATCACGGTCGCCAACCCGGTCACGCCCGTCTCGCCGGCCACCCCGGCCACCCCGGCCGTGGTTCCGGTCGCGACCCGCCGCCCGCGGGCCAGCCTGCTCGCCACGCTCGGCCTGATCGTCAGCGTCGCCGGTATCGCGCTCGTGCTCTCCGGCCCGCTGGCCGGCTGGGGCATCGGCGTCGCCGGTCTCGGCCTGGTCCTCTCGCTGGCCGGGCTGAGCGCCACCCGCAAGCAGCACGTGGCCGGCAAGACCGACGCGCTGATCGGCGTCGTGGTGGCCCTGGGCGCGATCGTGCTCGGCATCCTGGCCCTGGAGGGTCAGATCTACTGGCTGGGCACCGACACGCAGCCGGCGACCAGCCTGCGCGAGTGGCTTGACGCACAGTTTGCGAACCGTTTCTGACGGGTACATGACATTTACCGGCAGCGATACGCTGGCGGTACCTCGGAACCGGGACGACCTCGCGTCGGCCCGCCCCGAATTCCCGGCGGTTCGCCAGGGCTCCGGCGGTTCGCCGGACTCCACACGGGCGTCGGGGGTGGTGTGTGAACGCCGCCCCCGACGCCCGTGTGGCATGTGCACAACGATTCACCGCGAGACCCGGTGATCACGCAACGTTCCGCCGCGGTACGCATGGTTGCACCGGGGTGTGCGGAGGTCATCCGCCCCTACCGTTTCCTGCATGACCGCCAAGCGCCGCTATCTGATGTGCCGGCCCACCCATTTCGCCGTCACCTACCGGATCAACCCATGGATGGATCCCACGGCGCCGTACGACAACGCGCTGGCCGTCAGCCAGTGGGAGAACCTGCGCAAGGTCTTCCTCGAGCTGGGTCACACCGTCGACCTGATCGACCCGCTGCCCGGGCTGCCGGACATGGTCTTCGCCGCGAACGGCGGCACGATCATCGACGGCCGGGCGCTGGGCGTGCAGTTCCGGGACGCCGAGCGGGCCGACGAGGCGCCGGCGTACGCGGACTGGTTCCGGGCGGCCGGCTTCGAGGTCGAGATGCCCAAGCACACCAACGAGGGCGAGGGCGACATCCTGCTCTCCGGTGACCTGCTGCTGGCCGGCACCGGTTTCCGCACCTCGCACGCGTCGCACGCCGAGACCCAGGAGTTCCTGCGCCGTCCGGTGATCACGCTGCAGCTCGTCGACCCGGCGTACTACCACCTGGACACCGCGCTCTGCGTGCTGGACGAGACGAACATCGCGTACCTGCCGTCCGCTTTCTCACCGGGTTCGCAGTCCGTCCTCCGCCAGCTCTTCCCGAATGCGATCATCGCTACGCCCGAGGATGCCGCCGTGCTCGGCCTCAACGCGGTCAGTGACGGCCGTAACGTGGTCCTGCCGGTGCAGGCCGTCCAGCTCGCCGAGGCGCTGCGCAAGGGCGGTTACCACCCGATCGGGGTCGACGTGTCCGAGCTGCGCAAGGCCGGCGGCGGCCCGAAGTGCTGCACGCTGGAGGTCCGCTCGTGACGACTGTGGAATTCCGTACGCCGGACGCGCTGGCCGAGGCCGAGCGCTGGACCGCGCACAACTACCACCCGCTGCCCGTCGTCGTCGCCGAAGCCGAGGGCGCCTGGGTGACCGACGTCGACGGCCGCCGCTACCTGGACATGCTCGCCGGGTATTCCGCGCTGAACTTCGGGCACCGGCACCCCGACCTGGTCGCCGCCGCGCACGCCCAGCTCGACCGGCTCACGCTGACCAGCCGGGCGTTCGTGCACGACCAGTTCGCCACGTTCTGCCGCAGCCTCGCCGAGCTCTGCGGCAAGGACCTGGTGCTGCCGATGAACACCGGCGCCGAGGCCGTGGAGACCGCGATCAAGGTGGCCCGCAAGTGGGGTTACCAGGTCAAGGGCGTGCCGGACGGGCAAGCCGAGATCATCGTGGCGGACGGCAACTTCCACGGCCGGACCACCACGATCGTGAGCTTCTCCACCGATCCGGAGGCGCGGGCCGACTTCGGGCCGTACACCCCCGGGTTCGTGGTGGTGCCCTACGGCGACGCCGAGGCCCTGGCCGCGGCGATCACGCCGAACACGGTGGCCGTGCTGGTCGAGCCGATCCAGGGCGAGGGCGGCGTGCTGATCCCGGCGGCCGGCTACTTCACCCGGGTCCGCGAGGTGTGCACCGAGCAGAACGTGCTGCTGATCGCCGACGAGATCCAGTCCGGCCTGGGCCGCACCGGCAAGACCTTCGCGATCGAGCACGAGGGTGTCGTACCGGACATGTACGTGCTCGGCAAGGCCCTCGGCGGCGGCATCGTGCCGGTCTCCGCGGTCGCCGCGAACCGGGACGTGCTCGGCGTGCTCAAGCCGGGCGAGCACGGCTCCACCTTCGGTGGCAACGCGCTGGCCTGTGCGGTCGGCAGCGCGGTGCTCGACCTGCTGGGCACCGGCGAGTTCCAGGACCGGTCGGCGCGCCTCGGCGCCCACCTGCAGGCCGGGCTGGAGGGGCTGATCGGCAAGGGGCTCGTCGCGGTCCGCTGCCGCGGGCTGTGGGCCGGGGTGGACATCGACCCGGCGCTGATGACCGGGCGGCAGGCCTGTGAGCGGCTCGCTGAGCGAGGTGTGCTGGCCAAGGACACCCACGGGTCGACGATCCGGCTGGCGCCGCCGCTGGTGGTCACCGAGGCCGACCTCGACCACGCCGTCGCCCAGCTCGCCGCGGTGCTAGCAAGCTGAACCCCGTGCGTGTGAAGTTTCGGTGCGCTCCGCACCGAAACTTCACACGCACGGTTGGTCAGCGGCCGACCGGGCGGATCGCCATGGTCGGTGCCTCGGCCATCACCGACTGCGGCTGCACCACGCCACCGGTCGACCAGAGCTTCGACCGGCCGACGTGCACGTTCGCGTACAGCTCGACGATGTCCTCGGCGTCCAGCACCCGGCTCTCGTCGCGGTGCAGCGTGATCCGCTGATCGTCGTCGGGTGAGCCGCCCGGGCGGACCCCGGTGCCGTTGGTGCTGATGTCCTTCGCGGTGATCTCCCCGGCCCGCAGCGCGAACCGGACGTGCCCGCGACTGATCCACTTCCGGGCTTCCTGGGTGAGCCACTGGCCGAGCATCACCCCGCCGTTGCCCTCCGGCGCGCGGCCGACCACCACCGGCTGATCCTCCGACACGGTGAAACGCTGCCGGATGATGCCGTCGATGCGTACCGAAAAAACTTCGGTGGCCGGACGCGGACCGGCGTCCTTGAGCCGGTCGCCGTGCCGCGGACAGGTCGGCACGCCGGCCCGCAACGCCGGCGGCGGCTGCGCCACCGGGTTGGTGAAGGTACGCATGTCGGCGAACGGGCTGTCCGACTCCCCGCCGGTGCCGAACGTGGTGCAGTTCGTGTCGGGGCAGCGCCAGATCCGGGAGAGCAGCCGCTCACCCAGCGGCGACCGTGGCGTCGGCGGCACCGACTCACCCCGCCCCACCCGGGCCACCAGCGCCGGGCCGCCCTGCTGGGACACCAGGGCCAGCAGCCGGCCGGGCTCGGCCACCCACGGACGGGTGCCGCGGAACCGGTCCTCCCGGTCCCGGGTGAGCACCGGCAGACCGAGCATCTCGGCCACCTCCAGCACCCGGTCCTCGATCTGCGGCACCACCTCGACCTTGCCGTCGTCGGCCCAGCGGCGCACCACCATGCGCTCGTTGGAGGTGAGGTCGGTGTCCGAGAGCAGACCGCGCGGAGCGATCACGTAGACCGGGACGTTCTCCTCGGCGGCGTAGCGTCCGAACGCGTCGACCAGCAGGCCGAGGCGCACCAGACTCGCCGGGCGGCCGCCGTCGAGATCGGCGTAGCGGACGACTTCCGACAGATCGACCACGGCCCGGGCGAGTGCCGGATCGGTGGTGAGCCGGACCTCGATGGCGTCGAGGACCTTGCTGACCTCGAATCTCACGAGCTCTCCCCCTGTCCTGCACGTACGGATTACCTGCGGCTCATTCTGCCCGGCGCGTGATCCTCGCGGCCAACCGGGCGGGAACCACGCCATGCTTTGCCCGCAGGTGTCCGTTTGCCGATTCCCTCGATCGGGAAGTTCACCATCGATCGGCGTTTCTGAAAGCCGACACGGCAGGAAGGACACTCATGCGGACACCACGGCTCGCCGGTCTGAGCGTCGCGGCGGCTGCGGCCGCGTTCGCGATGGTCGGCTGCACCAACGGGACCACGCCCGTCACCTCGGCGTCGGGCACCCCGGCGGCATCGGCGGCATCGATCGCGCCGACGAGCAGCGCCGACCCGGCAGCGGTCAAGGCGCTCTCCGACGCGGCCGCGGCCCTCGGCGACACCAGCTTCAAGATGACCATGACGAGCGGCGCGGGCTTCCAGCTCACCGCGGACATCGACGCCCCGAAGGGCAACGGCACCGCGGAGATGAGCGCCAAGGGCGCGAACACCGCGCTCACCGTCAAGACGCTGCTGTTCGGCCAGGACCTGTATGCCCAGATCCCCGGCATCACCCAGGGCGACACCTGGACCCACCTGGACATGGCCCGGCTGCCGGACGGCGCGAACATCGGTCTCAAGCCCGGCCAGATCGACCCGGCGAACACCGCGAACCTGCTCAGCGCCACCACCAACGCGCAGATGTCCGGTGAGGGCTCGTACGCCGGCACCCTGGACCTGACCAAGGCCGCCGGTGTGGCCGGGGTCGACAAGGTCACCGTCGACGGCTACGGCGCGGACGCCCAGAAGGTGCCGTTCGAGGCCACCCTGACCAAGGACAGCCGGCTCGACACGCTCACCCTGAACCTGCCCGCGGTGAACAACACCCCGGCGCAGCCCCTGGTGATCAAGTACAGCGACTACGGCCAGACGGTGACCGCCCAGCGGCCCCCGGCCGGTCAGATCACCGAGGCCCCGGCCAGCGTCTACACGGCGCTCGGCGGTAAGTAAGCGACTCTCAGGCGGCGCCGCGGTCCATCCACAGTGGCCGCGGCGCCGGCTGGTTCTCCTCGACCCACGCGTCGATCCGGGCCCACCAGGCATAGAGCCAGTCGATCCGCTCCTGCTCGGTGTCCGGCACCTCCTCCGGCGGCACGCTCCAGAACCGCATCACCAGGCGCTTGTCCATCGGCAGCTCACGCCACACGTCGCCGATCGTGATCATCCGGTCCAGGCCGGTGTGCGCCACGAAGATCACCCCGGCGTCCGGGGCCGCCTCGATCGCCGCGAGCAGACCGCCCGGCTTCGGCGGCAGCAGATGCCGCAGGTTCTTGGCCTTCTCCGCCATCTCGTCCAGCCCGCTGGCCCGCAGCCGGGCAATCGCCTTGACCTTGCGGCGCGGCGTGAAGTTGCCGCCCTCCGGGAAGATCACGAAGGCGTCGTTGTCGTCCAGCCCGGTGGCCAGCTGACCGATCTGCTCCTCCAGCGTCGCGGTGCCGGTCCGGCCCGGCGTGATGAACCGGTTGGGCAACCGGTTGAGCAGCACGTCGACCGCCGGATCCCACTGCAGCGCGGCCTTCAGCACAATCCGCGGCTCCCGGGCGAACCAGTTGACCAGCGCGTGGATCAGGGTGAACGAGTCACCCGGCCCGGCGTGCCGGCTCACCACGATCTCCGGCCGGCCCGGCTGCGCGGTGTCCGGGTCGGTGCCGACCACGTCGATCGCCAGATGCAACGACCACCTGGCGAACCAGAACAGGGTACGCAGGAACCAGCCGGTCACCACGTAGTGCGCGCGCTGGAAGAACGGGGTGCGGATCCACCGGCCGAAGCCCGAGGCCAGCCAGAGCGCCGCCATCACGATCAGCGCCGCGGCGTCCCAGACCATGTAGACGATCAGCAGGAAGACCAGCCGTGGCACCCGCAGCCGGCCGGGCACCAGCGGCGACACGGCCAGCGCGAACAGCAGCCAGATCGGCAGCGTGGTCAGCAGCATCGCGGCGAGCAGCACGACGGCCGGGCCGATCACCAGACGGCGGACCCACGGCGGCGGCAGGCTCATCAGCGGACGCCCGGCTCCGGCAGCGGGTGGACATTGGCGGCCAGGTAGCGCCGCGAGGCGGTGTAGGCCCGGCTGATCCGGCGGCCCACCCGGGCCATGTCCCGGTAGGCCCACGGCGAGTCGTCGCCACCCTCGCCGCTGCCGCTGGGCAGCACGTGCACCCGGACGCCGCCGGGCAGCAACGCCATGTCCCGGGCGAACCGGTGCCGCCGGGCGATCTCGAACGCCACCTGCGCCACCTCCCACGGCCGTCGGGGCACGCTGAGCTGCCGTTCCACCCGGCCCACCTGGAGCACGAAGATGAGCCGCGCGCCGAGCCGGACCGCTTCACTGATCGGGATCGAGTTCACGATCCCGCCGTCCACGTAGTGCTCCCCGTGGATCTCCATGGGTGGCAGCAGGCCGGGCACCGCGGACGAGGCGAGCACCGCGTCGACGAGCGGGCCACTGTCGAACCAGTGCTCGGCGGCCCGCTCGATGCTGGCCGCGCAGCAGTGGAACGGCACCTTCAGATCGGCGAAGGTGGCCGCCGTGCCCAGCTCGCCCTCGAGCAGGCGGCGCAGTGGCAACGGCGAGTGCAGGTGGGTGCGCGCCGCGAACCGGCGCAGCTGGCGGCCGATCGAGTCGCCGTAGACCGCCGCCGCCTCGGGGGACGCCCAGAGCCGGACCAGCCGGTCGGTGACGGCCTCACCGGGCTCGGCGGCGACCAGGGCACCGTTGACCGCACCGATCGACGTGCCGACCACCACGTCCGGCCGGAAACCGGCGCGGAAGAGGGCACGCAGCATGCCCACCTCGACCGCGCCGAGCACACCACCACCGCCGAGAACGAACGCCACCGGACCGTCGACCATGGGCACCATGGTTCCACGCGTCCGGCGTCGCGGCGCGTCAGTCCAGCTCGGGCATGGCCACCGGCTGAGGCCGGGGGTGGCAGGCGCCGCACTGCACGGCGTCCTCCACCACCAGCGCCTCGGCCCGGTCCCGGACCACCGACCTGCTGACCTCCAACAGGTACGGCCCGAACCGGGCGTGCTCGGCGCACACGCCCCGTCCGCAGAACCGGCACGTGGCCCGGGCCCCCTCGGCACAGAACCAGCACAACATGTCGTCCCCTCCCGGTGGGGCTGAGGCCTAGCCCGGATCCGACTCCTCCGTGACCGGCGTGGTCGACACCGACGGCGACGGCGCCGCTGAACTCGGTGACGGCGACGGCGACGGTGAGTTCGTCGTCGCGGTCGGCTTCGGTGAGGCGCTCCGGCTGGTCGGCCGGGTGGTCGGCGTCTCCGGCACCGTCGTCGCGCCGCCGTTCGGCGTCCGGCTCGGGGTCGGCGACGTGCTGGCCGAGGCACTCGGGCTGGCGCTCGCCGAGACACTGGCGCTCGGGCTCACGCTCAGGCTCGGCACCGCCGAGGCGGACGGCGCGACCGGCTCGTCCGACGGGAACGGCGCCTCGGACGGATCGTCGCCCTCGGTGGTGGCCGGCTGCGGGATCTTCACCCCGTCGCCACAGGTCAGGTCACCACCGGTGGCCGGGCTCTCCACCCCGCCCGCGGTGATCGTGCCGTTCGCGACCGCGACCGCCGACGGGTCGACCGAGTACCAGGACGCGCCGGTGTTCGACACGTCGCCCTGCGCGCGGGCGATGGTCAGGCGCAGCGGCTGGTACGCCCCGCTCGTGCCGGCCGTGTCGGCGAGCAGCCGCCCGCTCTCCAGGGTCAGCCGCCCGGACGGGGCCGCCTGCCGGCCGCTCGTCACCGCGGCCGCGTTCAGGGTGATCCGGGCGCCCGGGCAGAGCAGCACCGCGCCGCCGCCCGGGAAGGTCAGCCGGGCCCGGCTCTTGCCCGGTGCCTCGACCTGGGCGCCGGCGCTCAGGTAGCGCCGCTGCCCGGCCGGCACCGTCTGCCGGTCGCCGCCGTCCTGCGTGGTGGCCTGCCCGCGGTCCACGGTGAGCAGCGCCCGCTCGGTCGGCATCTCGGCCCAGGCCGGTCCGGCGCCCAGGTCCAGGACCAGGCCGCCGAACACGACCACGAGCAGCAGGCTGACGAACACCCACATCCGCTTCTCGAAGTGCCGGTCGACGTCGAACTCCTCGTCGCTCTCCGGCGGCGGGCCGGGCGGCACCGCCAGCGGCGGGTGCACGGCGCCCGGACGCACCGCGAGCGGGGCGCCCGGCCGGACACCCGGCATCGGCGCGCCCGGACGGGCCTCGAAACCGATGAGCGGCGGCAGGTCCGACGCGTCCGGGATGATCCAGAGCCGGACCGGGGTACGGGTCTGCGCGACCATGCCGGGCGTGCCGTCACCGACCGGGCCGACGAGCGTGCCGCGGCGCAGCTCGACGCCGTCCGGCATGGCGATCACGCCGGACTCGACCACCACCGCGTGGGTGGGGCCGTGCAGGATCACCGGCGCGCCCGGTTCCAGGTCGACCGGGTGCGCGGCGGCGATCAGCGCGAGCTGCTGGTCCTCCTCCAGGCCGGCGAGCGCCGGGGTGTCGGCGAACAGCGCCTCGGCCTCGGCGCGCTCCATCGGCGGCGGACCGGGCAGCGGGCCGACCACGGTGGTGACCGTCGAGGTGGGCACGGCCAGCAGGACGGCGCTGCCGGCGGCGTGCCAGTCCAGCGCGGCGCTGCGGCCGGTGAGCGCGGCGGCCAGGCCGACCACGGTGCCGGGTCCGGCATGGTGCCGGATGGTGCCGCCCGGGTCGCCGGGGCGGCGGCCGTGCAGGGCGCCCTCGACCACCACGTACACCACCGGCTGGTGTTCACCGGCGAGGACGAGCTGGCGGCCGACCGACGGGTGCGACCAGCGGGCCCGGGCGGCGAGCGACTGCAACGCCGGGTCGGGCAGGCCACCCAGGTCGGAGGCGTAGAGCGCGGCCATCCGGCGGGGCATGTCGTTCTCCTGGTCGCGCTCCGCGGCGCGCTGCCGCCACCGGCGCCAGCCCCGGCCGATCCGGCCGAGCAGGAAGTAGAGCGGCGGGGCGGTCAGGCCGAGCAGCATCAGGACGAGCAGCACCCGGGACGCGGCACCCTCGTACCAGAGGCCGGTCACCAGGCCGTGCACGCGATCGGTCCACAGGCGGTAGCCCAGGGCCACCGCGGCGGCCAGCCAGAAGAGGGCGAGCAGGCCGTACAGGGCGATCAGCCGGCCCTCGCGGTCCAGCACCGACCAGCGCGGCCCGCGGCGGCGCAGCCGGCCGCCGAGCCAGGCCAGGCCACGGGCCCGCAGGTCCGGGATCTCCAGCCAGTCCATCAGCAGGTACTGGCCGTCGAGCGGCAGCAGCGGGCTGAGGTTGAAGAACGAGTGCAGGTAGAACAGGAACGCCAGCTTGAAGGCGATGCCGCTGGTGGCCGGCGCGGCCAGGCCGACCAGCTGGACCAGACCGGCCAGGGCCAGCCCGGTGGCCGGGCCGGCCGCGGTGACCGCGATCCGGGCCCGCCGACCGGCCATCCAGACGTCGGTGGTGTCGACGAAGACGGTGGGCAGGCCGAAGTGCAGCATCAGCCCGGCGACCGGCACCTCCCGGCCGACCCGTTTCGCGGCGAGCGCGTGCCCCAGCTCGTGCAGGCCGAGCGCGATCACGTTGAGCAGCAGCAGGGCCAGCGCGCCGAGCAGGTACGAGTCGCCGGCCAGGAACAGCGCGTGCCCGCCGCGCTGCCAGGTCATCACGAAGAGCACCGCACCGGCCATCGCCAGCAGCGTGCCGAGCCAGACCGCCGGCCGGGTGAAGAGCAGCTTGCCGACACTGTTGTAGAGGCCGGTGAGCGCGCCGTCGGCGTGCACCGAGATCATCCGGCGGCCGCGCAGGGCGCCGAGCAGCGATCCGCCGACCCGTTTCGGCAGCGGTTCCCGGCTCATCTCGCGGAGCGGGCGGAACGCGTCCCCGGGGAGGTCCTCCAGCATCCGGTTGCCGGCCAGGTCGGCGACCACCCGGCGGACCTGGTCCGGTGCGAGCCGGCCGGCGATCCGGGCGAACTCGGCGACCAGCCGGGCCACCGTGCTGACCCCGTCCATCATCAGGGCCAGCTGGTACTCCTCCGGGGTGAGCCGGAGGTAACAGCTGCGGCCGCCGTCGTCGGGCGAGCGGAGCATCACGTACCGGCCGCCGCGGACCGTGGTGCGGTGCCGCACCTCGATGCCGCCGCGCAGCTCGGGACGGGCTCGGGACGGGTTCAACCGGTCGGCGACGGCGTGCCAGAGGCCGGCGTCGGCGGGGCCGGACTCCGCGCCAGGGGCCCGACCGGCCAGGGCTTCCCAGACACTGGTCCGGGTCTCGACGTACGTCAACTCGCTGGGCCTCTCACTCCGCCGAAGCGAAACCGCGCCGACGGCGAGGGCTCTGCCGATGGCGAAAGGAGATTAGGCGGAACCCTGGCCGAACGCGAGTCCCCGGCGGAGAAACCTGCCCGTTGGTCGCGAAAGTCCTGAATAGCGGCAGTAGACAGGAATGCGGCGGGTGACGTGCCCACCCCTGGTCACGTCACCCGCCGCAGCGAAAGGATTGAGGTCTACTTGGATTCGGCGAGCGTGACGGTCACCGATTTCTCGGCGCCGTTGCGGGTGAAGGTGATGTTCATCTGCTGACCGACCGAGCCGGCCTGCACCGCGGCCACCAGGTCGTCCGACTCGCTGATCTCCTTGCCGTCCACCTTGGTGATCACGTCACCCTGCTGCAGGCCGGCCTTGGCCGCCGCGCTGCCCGACGTCACCTGGCTGACCAGGGCGCCGCCGTTCTCCGCGGTGGTCACGCTGACGCCGAGCGCCGGGTGGCTCACCTTCGTGCCCGCCATCAGCGCCTTGGCGACGTCCACCGCCTTGTTGCTCGGGATGGAGAAGCCGAGGCCGATGTTGCCGGAGCTGGAGCCGGAGGTGGCGATCGCCGAGTTGATCCCGATCACCTCGCCGTTCGTGTTGACCAGCGCGCCGCCGGAGTTGCCCGGGTTGATCGGGGCGTCGGTCTGCAGCAGGCCGGTCATCGTGGTGCTGGTCGACGGCTGCTGTTGCTGCTGCTGCGACTGGCCGAGCGGGTTCTGCTGCTCCTGCTGGTCCTCTTCGCTGCTGGACTCGATGGTGCGGTCCTTGGCGCTGATGATGCCGGCGGTGACCGAGCCCTCCAGGCCCAGCGGGCTGCCGAGCGCCAGCACGGTGTCGCCGACCTCCATCTTCGAGCTGTCGCCGAAGGTGGCGGCCTTGAGCCCGGAGACACCGTCGGCCTTGACCACGGCCAGGTCGGTCCGCGGGTCGGTGCCGACGATCTTCGCGGTGGCCTTCTTGCCGTCCGCGAAGATGATGTTCACGGTGTCGCCGGAGGCCGAGGCCACCACGTGGTTGTTGGTCACGATGTAGCCGTCGGCGCTCATCACCACGCCGGAGCCCTCACCGGAGCCGGTGGTGATCGAGACGACGCTGTCCTGCACCGCGGCCGCGATCTGGGCCAGCGAGGAACGGTCCACCACCCGGGTGACCGAGGAGTTGCCGGTCTGGACCGTCGGGTTCGAGCCGTTGTCGTCCATCGCCATCACGGTGGCGGCGCCGACGCCGCCGGAGAGCAGCGCGATCACGATGGCGGCCGCGCCGGCCATCAGGATCTTGCGGCCCCGGCCGCTGCGCGGCGGCTGGGCGCCCGGACCCTGCGCCCAGACCGGGACGACGCCCTCGGGCGGTGTCGGTGTCGCGCCGTGCTGCCAGGCGCCGGTGTGCTGGTAGCCCGCAGGCTGGCCATAACCGGTCTGTGCGTAGCCGGGCTGCTGCTGGGCGGCGTAGGGGGAGTAACCCGCGGCATACGGCTGGCTGGTGACCGGGATCGCGGAGACCGGCGCCGGCTGCTGCCACGGCGACGCGGGCGCGTGCGGCGGCTGCGGTGCGGCCGGCTGGTAGGACTGCGGGTCGGCGGACTGCTGGTGAGCGGCGGGCTGGGCCCAGGCGCTCGGCGCGGTGGGCTGCGCGTCGTGCAGCAGTTGCGGGGAATGGTGCGCAGTGGGCTGCGCGTCGTACTGCGGCGGCGTGGGGTGCGCGCCGGAGGTGGGTGCCGCGGACTGGTGAGCGGCGGGCTGCGAGGCAACCGGCGGCTGCGCTGCAGTCGGCTGCTCAGACTCCACCCGCTCCGTGCTGCTGAACTCAGCGCCGGCGTCCGCGGGCCGCGGGTTGGTCTCGTTCTCGTTCATGTCGCCTACTCTGCCCCGTCGTACTCGTATCTACCTGTGCTGCCCCTGAGCGTTTACTGGAAGCCTCGACGGCCGCCGGCATCAGTGATTTTGACTATTCAAACCGATCACCCCCGTGCATTTCAGAAATGGCCTCACAACGCCTCTGAACAGGCAATACGCGCCGAATAAAAGGGGTGCGACTTCTCATTCCCCGTCGGCGGATTCCAGTTTCGAGAGCGTCGGCAACCGCACCCGGAACACCGCGCCCCGGCCCGGTTCACTCAGCACTTCCACAGTGCCCTCGTGCGCCGCCACGATGGCCGCCACGATGGCCAGCCCGAGGCCGGTCCCGGTGGCTTCCCGCTCGGTGTTCCTGGTCCGCGCGCCGTCCGCCCGGTAGAAGCGCTCGAACACGTGCGCCTGCTGCTCCGGGGTGAGGCCGGGCCCGCTGTCGGCCACCTCCACCACCGCGTGGTCGTCGCCGGAGGGGTACACCCGCAGCGTCACCGTCGCGTCCGGCGGCGTGTGCACCAGCGCGTTCGTCATCAGATTACCGATCACCTGGCGCAGCCGGGCGTCGTCGCCGTACGCCACCAGCCGCTCGGGATCGTCGCTCACGTCCAGCTCCACGACCCGGTCCGACGCGGTCGCCCGGGCCGCCTGCACCGCGTCCATGGCCAGCACCGGCAGCTCGACCGGCGCCAGGTTGAGTGGTCGTTCCCGGTCAAGGCGGGCGAGCAGCAGCAGGTCCTCGACGAGCAGGCCCATCCGGGACGCCTCGTCCTCGATCCGCCGGACCAGCCGGGCCACCGCCTCCCGGTCGGAGACCGCGCCCTGGCGGTACAGCTCGGCGAACCCGCGGATGGTGGTCAGCGGCGTGCGCAGCTCGTGCGAGGCGTCCGCGACGAACTGCCGCATCTTCTCCTCGGAGCGCACCGCCCGGCTCTCGGAGAGCTTCGCGGACTCGGCGGCCGCCATGGCCTGCCGCTCGGAGGCGGCACGGGCGTGGAACGACGCCTCGATCTGGGCCAGCATCGTGTTCAGCGCGGTGGAGAGCCGGCCCAGCTCGGTGGTGGGCTCGCCGCCGTCCGACTCCGGGTCGGGCACCCGCTGGCTGTAGTCACCGGCCGCGATCCGCCCGGCGGTCCGCTCGATCTGCAGCAGCGGGATCAGACTCTGCCGGACCAGGGCCGCACCGACGATCGCGAGCGCGAGCAGCACCCCGACGCCGACCAGCACGTCCACCCAGACCAATCGGGCTATCACCGCGTCGATACCGGTCATCCGCTGGCCGACGTAGACCACCGTGCCGTTGTCGTTGACCTCGGCCAGCAGACGCCACATCCACTTGCCGTTCACCGAGCGCACCGTGTACGGGGTGTCGGCGTGCGACTCGACCTCCTCCACACCCTTGAGCAAGGGCGGCAGGTCCTCCTCGGCAACGTTGCGGCCGCTCAGCACCGGTCCGATGCCACTCATCGCGGTGTACGCGAACATCCACTCCATCGGCGCGTAGACCCGGAAGTTGGTGTCGGCCAGCAGCCCCAGGTCCTTGTAAGTGGCCCTGAGCTGGTTGTCCAGCCGGTCGACCATGTACGTGTGCAGCGCGATCGTGCTCGCCGAGCTGATCAGGGTCAGCGCCGCGAACACCAGCACCAGCACCGACGCGACCAGCTTGGTCCGGAGCGAGGCCTTGCGCAGGCTCGTCTGCTGCGGGAGCGCGGTGCGGACCCGTTCGGTGAGTGACATCGAGCCCGGCTTAGACGGCCGGTTTGCGCAGCACGTAACCCACGCCACGGAGGGTGTGGATCAGGCGCGGCTGCACGTTGTCCACCTTGCGCCGCAGGTACGAGATGTAGGACTCGACGATGTTGTCGTCACCGCGGAAGTCGTACTTCCACACGTGGTCGAGGATCTGCGCCTTGGAGAGCACCCGGTTGGCGTTGAGCATCAGGTAGCGCAGCAGCTTGAACTCGGTCGGCGAGAGCTGCACCCGGCTGCCCGCCCGGTAGACCTCGTGGGTCTCCTCGTCGAGCTCCAGGTCCGCGAAGACCAGCCGGGACGGCTGCTCCTCGCCGGCCGTGGTGCGGCGCAGCACGGCCCGGATCCGGGCGGTGAGCTCCTCCAGGCTGAACGGCTTGGTGACGTAGTCGTCACCGCCCAGGGTGAGCCCACGGATCTTGTCGTCGGTGCCGTCGCGGGCGGTCAGGAAGACCACCGGGGTGCGCTGCCCGCCCTCACGCATCAGCCGGATCACCTCGAAGCCGTCGAGGTCGGGGAGCATCACGTCGAGCACGACCAGGTCGGGCGCCGCGCTGCGTGCCGCGCTGACCGCGGCGCTCCCGCTGGTCGCCGTGGTGACGTCGAACCCGGCGAAGCGCAGGCTGGCGGAGAGCAGCTCGAGGATGTTCGCGTCGTCCTCGACGACGAGCAGCTTCGCCTCGCTCTGCTTGGGCTGGGTCTGAACGGCCATGCGGCCATTCTTTCCCCGCCCCCTGCGCCCTTGCTGCAGGCTTGCTGAAAATTATCTGTGAGGCTTACCGCGTCCGGAGGTGCTAAGCGGCCAGCCGGTAGCCGTGGCCGGCCATGCTGCGCTGCGCCGCCCGGGCCAGCGCCCGCCGATCCGCGCCCGGCATCGGCCGCAGCGCCGGAGCGGTGATCACGGCGATCGTGGTCCGGCGCACCCGGGCGATCCGCCGGATCGAGGCGAGCAGTGTGTCGTCGCCGATGAACGACGCCTCGGTGGTGTCGTAGGTGATCGAGGTGGGCACCACCGGGGCGCCCGCGTCGATCGCCGCCTGGAACAGCGCCGGACGGAAGTCGCCCCGCTCGGCGCCGCAGTACGTCGTACCCTCGGGAAAAGCCGCAACCGACCGCCCGGCCCGCAGCGCGGCCGCGACCTCGCCCACCGTCATCGGCAGCGTGCTCGGCCTGGTCCGGTCGATGAAGATCGCGCCGCTGCGGCTGGCGGTCGCCCCCAGCGCCGGCCAGGAGCGCACGTCGTGCTTGGCCACCAGCCGCACTGGCGTCACCGCGACCAGCGCCAGGATGTCCAGCCAGGAGATGTGGTTGGCGACCAGCAGGCTGCCCGGGCGCGGCGCCGGGCCCCGCACCACGAGCGTCACCCCGAGGACCGCGAGCAGGCTGCGGGCCAGGGTCCGCAGCGCGGCGCCACGCAGCAGCGCCGCCGGGAGAAGACCGATCAGGAGTACGCCGAACACGCCCACCACCCGCCACCCGGCGGTCCAGGCCCCGGCGGCCGGGGCGTCGCCGGGCCGGCAGCGGTCGCCACAGCCCGACGCGGGCTGCCAGAGTGCGGTACCGGGCGCGGTCATCGGGTCGCGCCCAGGAAGTGCCGGCGGTACCGCGGGTCCAGCCGGTCCATCGAGAACAGCACGTAGAAGTCGGCGCAGTCGAAGGCCGGGTCGAAGGCCGGCTCGCCGCACACCCAGCTGCCCAGCCGCAGATACCCCTTGAGCAGCGCGGGGACCGCCACCTTCGGGTTCGCGACCAGGCCTTCCGGCGGCGTCCACGGCGTGCGTGGGCGGATCCGCAGCGCGGGCGGCGCCAGGTGCTTCTCGTTGATCCGGGCCCGGACGCCGGCCGCGGTGACCCCGCCGTCGCCGAGCGGCACCGAGGCGCAGCCGCCGAGCCAGCGCAGGTTGTTCAGGTGCAGGTACCGGGCGATGCCGGCCCACATCAGGTTGACCACGGCGCCGGAGCGGTGGTCCGGGTGCACACAGGAGCGGCCGATCTCCACCAGCTGCTCGCGCAGCGGGCGCAGGGCGCTCAGGTCGAACTCGGAGTCGGCGTACCGCCGGCCGGCCAGGTCGGCGGCGCGCGGCGGGAGCATCCGGTAGGTGCCGACCACGTCACCGGTCGCGTCGTCGCGAACGATGAGGTGATCGCAGTAGGCGTCGAACTCGTCGACGTCGAGTCCCGGGGCGCCGGGCGCGAGGGTCGCGCCGAGCTCGCCCGCGAAGACGTTGTGACGCAGTCTCTGCGCGGCCTCGACCTGAGTCTGGTCGTCGGCGATGAGAAGCGTGTAGCCGCTGGTCCCGGTGGGTGCAGCAGCGGTCATCAGAACTGCCATGTGATTTTTGTAAGGGTGACACCTGCCGATGGCGTGTCGCGCCAGGAGGCGATGCGTGGCCGGTTGATGAACGGCTTGTGCGAAGGTCGGTGGATGCGTATCCCGGCACGCTTCAACGGCCCGCCCGGCTCCGGAAACGGCGGTTGGTCGGCCGGCGTCTTCGCCGCCGCCGCGCCCGGCTCCGGCATCCGTCAGGTCACCCTCCGGCTGCCTCCGCCGCTGGAGGCCGACCTCGAGGTCCGCGACGATCTCGTGTACGCGGGCAGCTCCCTGATCGCCGAACTCGCCGACGTCCCCGACGCGGGCCCGGGCGTCGACCCGGTCGGATGGGACACCGCGGTCACCGCCGCGCGGGACTACCCCGGCTTCACCGCCCACCCGTTCCCGACCTGCTTCGTCTGCGGGCCGGAACGGGCCGAGGGCGACGGTCTGCGGATCTTCCCGGGCCCGCTGCCGGACGGCCGCACCGCGGCGCCCTGGACGGTCCCGGACGAGGTGTCCGCGCCACTGCTCTGGGCCGCGCTGGACTGCCCCGGCGGCTGGACCGCGATCACACCCGGACAGGCCTACGTCCTGGGCCGGATCGCGGTGGCCCTCGCCACTCCTCCCGAACCCGGTGCGCACTGCGTGATCACCGGGGCGGTCGTCGAGCTCACGGGCCGGAAGGCGCTGGTCGACTCGGCGGTGCACGGCCCGGACGGGCAGCGGCTCGCGGTCGCCCGGGCCACCTGGATCAGGACGGCGTAGGACCGAGGATCGAGTCACAGACCGGACGTCCGGACGGGCGACGCTCGCGCACGGCGTAGCCTAGACACCGGATCCTAGCCCGTCCCGCGTGACGGAGATGTCACGTGATGACAAACACGGTGAAAGAGGCGAACGCGGCAGTGTCGACGCAGCAGACTTCGCAGGACAATCCACTCGCGGACTTCGGTCCCAACGAGTGGATCGTCGACGAGATGTATCAGCGGTACCTGGCCGATCCGACCAGCGTCGACCCTGCTTGGCACGATTTCTTCGCGGACTACAAGCCGGCGATGGCCAAGGGTTCGATCGCGACGCCCGACGAGGCGACCGCGGCGAACGCGACCAAGTCCGCGGCGAAGGCGGGTACTGACGCGCCTGCCGCGGCCACGGTCGCGCCCGCCAAGACGGTGACGCCGCCCACACCGGCCGCGAAGCCCGAGGCGGCCAAGGCGCCGGCCGAGAAGCCCGCGCCCAAGCCCGCCGCGAACGGCACCGCTCCGGCGGGCGCCAAGACCACGGTCCTCCGCGGCGTGGCCGGCAAGATCGTTCAGAACATGGAAGCCTCGCTGCAGGTCCCCACCGCCACGTCGGTGCGCGCGGTCCCGGCGAAGCTCATGGTCGACAACCGCATCGTGATCAACAACCACCTCTCCCGCGGGCGGGGTGGCAAGGTCAGCTTCACCCACCTGATCGGCTGGGCGCTGATCCGGGCGGTCGTCGCGCACCGCGAGATGAATTACAGCTATGCCGAGATCAACGGCAAGCCCACCCTGGTCGACCCGGAGCACATCAACCTGGGCATCGCGATCGACCTGGCGAAGAAGGACGGCACCCGCACCCTGGTGGTGCCGTCCATCAAGGGCTGCGAGCGGATGGACTTCCGGCAGTTCTGGCAGGCGTACGAGGACGTGGTCCGGCGCGCCCGCCGCAACGAGCTGACCATGGAGGACTACTCCGGCACCACGATCTCGCTGACCAACCCGGGCGGCATCGGCACGGTGCACTCCATCCCGCGCCTGATGAACGGGCAGAGCGCGATCATCGGCGTCGGCGCGATGGAGTACCCCGCGCCGTACGCCGGGATGAGCGACGAGACGCTGACCGAGCACGGCGTCAGCAAGGTCACCACGCTGACCAGCACGTACGACCACCGGGTCATCCAGGGCGCGCAGTCCGGCGAGTTCCTCAAGGTGATGCACGAGCTGCTGCTCGGCGGGCACGACTTCTACGACGAGATCTTCACGTCGCTGCGTATCCCGTACGAGCCGGTCCGCTGGGTGCGCGACGTGGCCCGGACGTCAGAGGGGCAGATCGACAAGGCCGCCCGGGTGATCGAGCTGATCCACGCGTACCGGGTGCGCGGTCACCTGATGGCCGACACCGACCCGCTCGAGTTCACCATCCGCAAGCACCCCGACCTGGACGTGCTGCAGCACGGCCTGACCCTGTGGGACCTGGACCGCACGTTCCCGGTCGGCGGCTTCGCCGGCAAGCAGAAGATGAAGCTCCGCGACGTCCTCGGCGTGCTGCGCGACAGCTACTGCCGCCGGATCGGCATCGAGTACATGCACATCCAGGACCCGGAGGAGCGCCGCTGGGTCCAGGAGCGCATCGAGGTCAAGTACGCCAAGCCGGACAACGACGAGCAGAAGCAGATCCTGCTCCGGCTCAACCGGGCCGAGGCCTTCGAGACGTTCCTGCAGACCAAGTATGTCGGGCAGAAGCGGTTCTCGCTGGAGGGCGGCGAGTCGCTGATCCCGCTGCTCGACTCGGTGCTGCAGCTCTCCGCCGAGTCCGGGCTGGACGAGATGGTGATGGGTATGGCCCACCGCGGCCGGCTCAACGTGCTCACCAACATCGTCGGCAAGCCGTACGAGAAGCTCTTCAACGAGTTCGAAGGCTGGATGGACCCGAAGTCGGCGCACGGCTCCGGCGACGTGAAGTACCACCTGGGCCAGACCGGCAAATACACCACGCCGGACGGCCAGCACTCCACCACGGTCAGCGTGGTCGCCAACCCGTCCCACCTGGAGGCCGTCGACCCGGTCCTGGAGGGCATCGTCCGGGCCAAGCAGGACCGCCTGGACCTGGGCCTGCACGGGTACACGGTGCTGCCGGTGCTGGTGCACGGCGACGCCGCGTTCGCCGGTCAGGGCGTGGTCGCCGAGACGCTGAACCTCTCCCAGCTGCGCGGGTACCGCACCGGTGGCACGATCCACGTGATCGTGAACAACCAGGTCGGCTTCACGACGGCTCCGGAGTACAGCCGCTCGTCGATGTATTCCACCGACGTGGCCCGGATGGTCGAGGCCCCGATCTTCCACGTGAACGGTGACGACCCCGAGGCCGTGGTCCGGGTCGCCAAGCTGGCCTTCGAGTACCGCCAGACGTTCAACAAGGACGTCGTGATCGACATGATCTGCTACCGCCGCCGCGGTCACAACGAGGGCGACGACCCGTCGATGACCAACCCGCGGATGTACCAGATCATCGACACCAAGCGCAGCGTGCGGAAGCTCTACACCGAGGAGCTGATCGGCCGCGGTGACATCACCGTGCAGGACGCCGAGGAGCAGCTGCGCGACTACCAGTCCCGTCTCGAGGAGGTCTTCAAGGCCACCCGGGACGCGGCCGGCAACCCGCCGCGACCGCATCTGATCACCGAGGAGCCGGAGCCCGAGGTCGAGTCCGCGATCACGGCCGACGCGGTCCGGGCGGTCGGTCAGGCGCACGTCGAGCTGCCCGAGGGCTTCACCCCGCACAAGCGGGTCCAGCAGCTGCTCGACCGGCGCGCCAAGATGTCCAGCGACGGCGGCATCGACTGGGGCTTCGGCGAGCTGATCGCGTTCGGCTCGCTGCTCGCGCAGGGCGTCACGGTCCGGCTGGCCGGTCAGGACTCCCGGCGTGGCACGTTCACCTCGCGGCACGCCGCGATCGTGGACTCCAAGACCGGCAAGGACTTCCTGCCGATCGGCACGCTGGCCACCGGGAACGCCCGGTTCTTCGTGCACGACTCGCTGCTCTCCGAGTACGCCGCGATGGGCTTCGAGTACGGCTACTCGGTGGAGAACCCGGACGCGCTGGTCCTCTGGGAGGCCCAGTTCGGTGACTTCGTCAACGGCGCCCAGTCGATCGTCGACGAGTTCCTCTCCTCCGGCGAGGTGAAGTGGGGCCAGATCTCGTCGCTGGTGCTGCTGCTCCCGCACGGCCAGGAGGGCCAGGGCCCGGACCACTCGTCCGGCCGCCCGGAGCGGTTCCTGCAGCTCTGCGCGCAGGACAACATGCGGGTGGCGAACCCGACCACCCCGGCGAACTACTTCCACCTGCTGCGTCGTCAGGCACTGTCCAGCAAACGCAAGCCGCTGGTGGTCTTCTCGCCGAAGTCGCTGCTGCGGCACAAGCTCGCGGTGTCCCAGGTGTCCGACTTCACCCAGGGTGCCTTCCAGCCGGTCCTCGGCGACGCCGGTGTCAACGGCCAGCCGCTGGACGCCGGCGCGGTGAAGCGGGTGCTGCTCTGTTCCGGCAAGGTCTACTACGACCTGTTCCAGGCCCGGGCCGACCGCGGCATCACCGACACCGCGATCATCCGGATGGAGCAGATCTACCCGCTGCCCGTCGACGAGCTCAAGGCGATCCTGGCGCAGTACCCGAACGCCGAGGACTTCGCCTGGGTCCAGGAGGAGCCGGCCAACCAGGGTGCCTGGTCGTTCGTGGCGCTCAACCTGCTGGAGCACCTGGAGGGTGTGCGGCTGCGGCGGATCTCCCGCCCGGCGGCGGCTGCTCCGGCGGTCGGTTCGGCCAAGATGCACGAGGCCGAGCAGCAGGCTCTGATCGAGGCGTCGTTGCCGCGCCCATGATCCGCTGGTGACAGGGGGCGCTCCGCGTTTGCGGGGCGCCCCCTTTTACTATCCGTGCATGTACTTCACCGATCGGGGCATCGAGGAACTGACGCAGCGGCGCGGCGAGGAGACCGTCACCATCGAGTGGCTCGCCGAGCAGCTGCGCACCTTCGTCGACATCAACCCCGAGTTCGAGACCCCGATCGAGCGCTTCGCCACCTGGCTCGCTCGCCACGACGAGGACGACGAATAACCCTTTTCGGTACGAATACCGAGCGCCCGTCCGCAGGCTACGAGCCGCGTCCCGTGGTGGTCCCGCGCGACACCGCGGCCGGTCCGGGCCGTGGCGCGACTCCCGGTCTTGGCTGGTTCTCAGGGGTGCCTCCCGTGCCGGGAGGCACCCCTGAGTCACAGCCGGGCCGATGGGCTCCTCGGCCGGGGGACCTTCGGCCCGGCGGGGGCCGACCCGGGCCGGTAGGTTGAGGACGTGGCGCGCAGTGTCTATGTAGTGGGCTTGGGTCCGAGTGTCGGCAAGGGCGCTGTCGCCCTGGGGATCGTGGAGCTGCTGTCCCGGCAGGTGGCCGGGGTGTCGGTGTTCCGGCCGCTGGTCTCGGGCGCCGGCAGCGACCCCCTGGTGACGTCGCTGCAGGAGCGCTATCCGGGGCCGGTGCCCGCGGCGGACTCGTTCGGCGTCACGATGGCCGAGGCGTCCGCGCTGATCGCCGACGGCAAGCGCGAGGAGCTGATCGGCCGGATCGTCGAGCGGTACCGCGCGGTCGAACGGCTGAGCACCGCCGTCGTGATCATCGGCAGCGACTTCTCCGACAACACCGACGAGGGCCGCGACGAACTCCCCCGCGAGCTGGCCTTCAACGCCCGCCTCGCGACCGAGTTCGGCAGCGTGGTGATCCCGGTGGTGAGCGGCGAGGGCCGGAGCGCGGAGTCCCTCGCCGGGGCGGTGCGCAGTGCGTACCACTCACTCGCCGACCTCGGCGCGACGGTCGCCGCGGTGATCGCCAACCGGGTGCCGCCGGCCGCCTCGGGCGGCCCGGCGCCGGGTCTTCCGGTGCCGTTCTGGGCGATCCCGGAGTTCCCGGTCCTGGCCGCGCCGACGGTCGGTGAGGTCGCCGACGCGCTGGACGCCACGGTCCTCTCCGGCACCCCCGGCGCCCTCGACCGCGACGTGCTCGACTACGTCGTCGGCGCGGCGCACGTGCCCACCGTCCTGGCGCACCTGACCGACGGGGCGCTGCTGATCACCCCGGGCGACCGGGCCGACCTGCTGGTGGCCGCGAGCGCCGCGCACGCGGCCGGCACGGTCACCCTGGCCGGGCTGGTGCTCACCCTGGGCGAGCCGCCCGACCCGCGCGTGGTGGAGGTCATCGAAAGGCTCAACACCGGCCTCGCGATGCTGGTCACCAAGTCCGACAGCTTCCACACGATCGCCGCCTCCGACCGGGTCGAGGCCCGGCTCGGCACGCCCCGCAAGGTGGAGGCCGCGCTCGGCGTGTTCGAGGCGAACGTGGACACCGCGGCGCTCTCCACGGTGCTCGACGTGGCCCGCTCGTCGAAGGTCACCCCGCTGATGTTCGAGAACAACCTGATCGACCGGGCCCGCGCCGATC
Organism: Actinoplanes awajinensis subsp. mycoplanecinus; assembly: GCF_001509495.1. Classification (NCBI taxonomy): domain Bacteria; kingdom Bacillati; phylum Actinomycetota; class Actinomycetes; order Micromonosporales; family Micromonosporaceae; genus Actinoplanes; species Actinoplanes awajinensis. The sequence continues at coordinate 39,527 of NZ_LLZH01000278.1, forward strand.
GCCGCCACCTGGTGCTCCCGGAGGGCACCGAGGAGCGGATCCTGCGCGCCACCGAGACCCTGCTGCGCCGCGGGGTGGCCGGCCTGACCCTGCTCGGCGACCCCGACGAGATCACCCGCCGGGCCCGGGAGCTGGGTGTCGACCTCGGTGACGCCCGGCTGATCGACCCGGCCACCAGCCCGTGGCGGGACGACTTCGCGGCCCGCTACGCCGAGATCCGCAAGGGCCGGGCGGTCACCCTGGAGCTGGCCTACGACGTGGTCCGCGACGTCAACTACTTCGGCACCATGATGGTGGCCTCGGGTTATGCCGACGGCATGGTCTCCGGCTCGGTGCACACCACGGCCGCCACCATCCGCCCGGCCTTCGAGATCATCAAGACGGTCCCGGAGGTGTCCGTGGCGTCCAGCGTGTTCTTCATGCTGCTGGCCGACCGGGTGCTGGTCTACGGCGACTGCGCGGTCAACCCCGACCCGGACGCCGCCCAGCTCGCCGACATCGCGCTCTCCTCGGCCACGACCGCGGCCGCGTTCGGCATCGAGCCGCGGGTCGCGATGCTCTCCTACTCGACCGGCAAGTCCGGCGCGGGCGCCGACGTGGAGAAGGTCGCGGCGGCCACCGCATTGGTCCGGGAACGCCGCCCGGACCTGCCGGTCGAGGGCCCGATCCAGTACGACGCGGCGATCGACCCCGCGGTGGCGGCCGCCAAACTGCCCGGCAGCACGGTGGCCGGCCAGGCGACGGTGTTCGTCTTCCCCGACCTGAACACCGGCAACAACACCTACAAGGCCGTGCAGCGCTCGGCGAACGCGGTCGCGGTCGGCCCGGTCATGCAGGGCCTGCGCCGTCCGGTGAACGACCTGTCCCGCGGCGCGACGGTCAAGGACATCATCAACACTGTCGCCATCACGGCGATTCAGGCGGGAGCGAAATGACCCGGGTGCTCGTGCTCAACTGCGGCTCCTCGTCGGTCCGCTACCGCCTCTACGACGGCAGCGACGTGCTGGCCAAGGGCCTGGTCCAGCGGATCGGCGAGTCCGGCGGCGACGCGGCCGACCACGACGAGGCGCTGCGGACGCTGATGGACCGGCTCGACCTGAGCGGGCTGGCCGCGGTCGGGCACCGGGTGGTGCACGGCGGCGAGCGGTTCACCACGTCCACGGTGATCACCGACGAGGTGGTGGCCGCGGTCGAGGAGCTGATCCCGCTGGCGCCGCTGCACAACCCGGGCGCGCTGACCGGCATCCGGGTGGCCCGCAAGCTGCTGCCGGAGGTGCCGCAGGTGGCCGTCTTCGACACCGCGTTCCACTCCACCATCCCGCCGGAGGGTGTGCTCTGGGCCGTCGACCGCGACCTGGCCGAGCGCTACGGCCTGCGGCGGTACGGCTTCCACGGGACGTCGCACGCGTACGTCTCCCGGGAGACCGCCCGGGTCCTGGGCACACCGGTGGCCGAAACCAACGTGATCACCCTGCACCTGGGCAACGGCGCCAGCGCCGCCGCGGTCCGGGGCGGCCGGTGCGAGGCCACCTCGATGGGGATGACCCCGCTCAGCGGCCTGGTGATGGGCACCCGATCGGGTGACATCGACCCGAGCCTGGTGTTCCACCTGCACCGCGAGGCCGGCATGTCCCTCGACGAGATCGAGGAGTCCCTCACCCGGCACGGCGGCCTGCTCGGCCTGACCGGCGCCAACGACATGCGCGAGGTCCTGGAGCGCGTCACCGCCGGCGACCCGGACGCGGCGCTGGCCTTCGCCGTCTACACCCGCCGCCTGCGCGAGTACGTCGGCGCCTACCTGGCCGTGCTCGGCCGGGTCGACGCGATCACGTTCACCGCCGGTGTCGGCGAGAACTCCGCCGAGGTCCGGGCGGCCGCCCTGTCCGGCCTGGAGCCCCTCGGTATCCGGATCGACGAGGCCCGCAACCGGGCCAACGATCTGATCATCTCCCCGCCCGGCGCGCCGATCACGGTCTGCGTCGTACCCACCGAGGAGGAGCTGGAGATCGCCGACCAGTCCCGCCGCGCGCTCTCGCTCTGATCAGAAAACGCCACGAGGCCGGTCCGGCCTCGTGGCGTTCTGCGGTGCAAGCCCGTCAAAGGGCCAGCCAGGCGATCAGCACGATCAGGGCGACGGCGACCACGCCGCCGATCACGTAGGGCGCCTTGGACGGCGCCGCGGACTCCGGTGGACCGGTGAAAGCTCGGAACGCCTCGGTGTTGCCGCTCGGGTCGACGCTGTTGTCAGACATGCGCACGACCCTAGCCACATAACGCACGTCCGCGCCAAGACACCACCCACCCGACGGACAAAGTGTGCGTCCCCACCCCGGCTGGCTCTCCGGGGTGCCTCACGGTGGCCGAGGCACCCCCAGGAACCAGCCGAACCCGCCCGGCTGGTGCTGGCGGCTGCCTCGGCGGCCGTGAGACAACCCTCAGCGCCAGCTGGGCTGCCGCCGGGCGGGGCGGCACGGTCGTACCGGAAAGGGTTGGCACGGACCGGCGGGGTCAGTGCTCGATGACGACCTTGCCGAAGACGTCGCCGGAGGAGAGGCGGGTGAACGCGTCCGGGATCGCGTCGAACGGGTAGGTGGAGTCGATCACCGGGCGGATCTGGCCGGTGGCGCAGAGGCGGAGGAGTTCGGCGAGTTCGGCCGGGGTGCCCATGCTGCTGCCGAGGATCTCCAGCTGCATGGCGAAGACCCGGCGCAGGTCGATCCGGGCCAGGTGGCCGCCGGTGGCGCCGCAGACCACGATGCGGGCGCCCGGGGCGGCACACTTCATCGAGTGCTCGAAGGTCGGCTCGCCGACGGATTCGATCACCACGTCGACGCGTTCCGGGAGGCGGACGCCGGGTTCCAGGGCTATCGCGCCCAGCTCGGCGACCCGGTCGCGTTTCCACTGGTCGCGGCTGGTGGCATAGACCCGCTTGCCGAGGGCGACACCGAGAGCGACCGCGGCGGTGGCGACACCCCCGCCGGCGCCCTGGACCAGCACGGCTCCGGCGTCCGCGGCGCGACCGCGGGTCACCAGCATGTGGTACGCCGTGAGCCAGGCCGTCGGCAGGCACGCCGCCTCGGCGAACGGCACCCCTTCCGGGATCGTGAGCAGGTTCTCCCGCGGTGCGGCGACCTGCTCGGCGAGCGTGCCGGGGTGCCGCTCGGAGAAGAGCGAATAGCCCCGGGGGTCGGCCTTGTCCTCGACCACCGGGAAGACCAGGACCGGGTCGCCGTCCGGGGTCACGCCGGCCGCGTCGCAGCCGAGCGTCATCGGGAGGCGGTCGGCGGGCAGTCCCACGCCGCGCAGCGACCAGATGTCGTGCTGGTTGAGGGAACTCGCCCGGACCGTGACCGGCACCCAGCCGTCCGGTGCGGAGAAGGGCAGGTCACCGACGGTCAGGCCGCTCAGCGGCGCGTCGGGCTGGAGCGAGGAGACATAGGCGGCGCGCATGAGCCGACCCTAAACCCCACCGGCCGCCCGCGCCCGCTGTCGAGCAGCCCGGCGTCACGGCATCGGCCGTACCGGAAGAGACCGGAAGCGGACAGCCGACCGCGGCCACCGCCGTACAAAAGAGACCGCAACCGGACCGGAGAAGACCGCAACCGACCCGCCGACCGCAACCACCGCCGTACCCAAAAAGGCCGCGCCACGGCCCGGGAAGAACCGGAAGTCGCGCGCCGCCCCGCCCAAAAGGCGAAGCGGCGCGCAACAAATCCGATATAACCGGAAGAACCAGCAGCTCAGACCGTCTGACGAACCTGGACCGGCGCGGCCGCCGGAAGCCGCCGAGCCACCCCGTCCCGGACAGCAGCCGCCGCGACAGCCGCCGCCACCGCCGGAGCGACCCGCGGGTCGAGCGGCGACGGAACGATCGCTTCCGGACGCAGCTCGTCCGCGACGATCGCGGCGATCGCGTCGGCCGCGGCCACCTTCATCCCCGCGGTGATCGTCGAGGCGCGCACGTCCAGGGCACCACGGAAGATCCCCGGGAACGCGAGCACGTTGTTGATCTGGTTGGGGAAGTCGCTGCGGCCGGTCGCGACGATCGCCGCGTACTTGTGGGCGACCGCGGGCAGGACCTCCGGCGTCGGGTTGGCCAGCGCGAAGATGATCGCGCCCGGCGCCATGCCGGCCAGGGCCTCCTCCGCGATGGTGCCGCCGGACACGCCGACCAGCACGTCCGCGCCGATCAGGGCCTCGGTGATGCCGCCGGTGCGACCGGAGATGTTCGTCGTCGCGGCGAGCTCCGCCTTCATCCCGCCGAGGTCGCCGCGCTCGCCGTGGATGATCCCCCGGGAGTCGACGACGATCATGTTGGCGCCCTGGACGCCGGCCGCGATCAGGGTGTTGGTGATCGCGACACCGGCCGCGCCGGCGCCGCTGACGACCACGCGCAGGTCGGCGAAGGTCCGCCCGAGCAGCGCGGCGGCGTTGCGCAGCGCGGCGAGCGTGACCACCGCGGTGCCGTGCTGGTCGTCGTGGAAGACCGGGATGTCGAGCTCGGCGTCGAGGCGGCGCTCGATCTCGAAACAGCGCGGCGCGCTGATGTCCTCCAGGTTGATCCCGCCGAACGACGGGGCCATCGCCTTGACCGTCGCGATGATCCCCTCGACGTCCTGGGTGTCCAGGCAGATCGGGATCGAGTCGACCCCGCCGAACTGCTTGAACAGGATCGCCTTGCCCTCCATGACGGGCATCGCGGCCTTGGGCCCGATGTTGCCCAGGCCGAGCACCGCGGAGCCGTCGGTGACGACGGCGACGGTGTTCGCGGTCCAGGTGTAGTCGGGGTAGAGCGACTCGTCCTCGGCGATGGCCTCACAGACCCGGGCGACACCCGGGGTGTACGCCAGCGACAGGTCGTCCCGGCTGGCCAGGGGGATGGTCGCGCTCATCGTCATCTTGCCCCGGCGGTGCAGGTCGAAGACCGGATCGGCGGCGAGGGCAGGATCGAGCTCGAAACTGAAGAAAGACACGGTGAACTCCACACGGCATCGACATTGATACGTGGCACCTGCACTACCTGGTCGCGAGTATGCGCCAGGGGGCGGTGCGATGCGGGGGTCACCCGGGAAAGCGACCGCAGCGCGGGTGTGCGCTGGGGATACTGGAGACTAACTTAATCGCCAGGGGCCGGGGTAGTAGCGAAACAACACACGCCCGATGACATCCGCCACCCCGTACGACCTCGAGTCGTCCTGGACGAAAGTGTTGTCCCCCTCCAGCCACCAGCCGCCGTCCTGTTCCCGCACCACCCGCTTAACGACGAGCAGGCCGGGGCGGGAACGGAAGCGTGCGACCACGATGTCGCCGGTCCTTACCGTCGCGCCGCGACGAACGATCAGAGCATCGCCGTGGTGCAGCACTGGTGCCATGGACGGGCCGCTCACCAAGACGGCGAACAGTGGTAACTGCCACCTCAAGGCATCAAGCCTCCGTCGCGTTAGGCCCGGGATGTAAGGGGTACTGTCAGTCCTGGATCATCGCAAACTTAATGGAGGAGTAGTCCTGATGCGACTTCCGCGTTTCCTCATGCCTAGCACCGTCGTCAGCGCGCACTGCGACCTGCCGTGTGGCGTCTACGACCCGGCTCAGGCCCGGATCGAGGCCGAGTCGGTCAAGGCCATCGCCGAGAAGTACGCGGCGAACACCGACCCCGAGTTCCGCACCCGGGCGATCCTGATCAAGGAGCAGCGGGCCGAGCTGGTCAAGCACCACCTGTGGGTGCTGTGGACCGACTACTTCAAGGCCCCGCACTTCGAGAAGTACCCGCAGCTGCACCAGCTGTTCAACGAGGCCACCAAGCTCGCCGGCGCGTCCGGCGCCAAGGGCTCGGTGGACGTCGCGGTCGCCGACCAGCTGCTCGGCAAGATCGAGGAGATCACCAAGATCTTCTGGGAGACCAAGCAGGCCTGACGTGCCTGTGGCCGGTACGCCCACCGAGGCGTGCCGGCCGCTCCCGTCACTGGCTGTAACCGGTTAGAGTCTGCAAGCACGGAGACCGGGAGACCTACCGGAGGAGAGTTCAAGTGACTCAGCTGACCCATGCGGAGCCGGAGGTCGGAGACGACGTCGTCCTGCTGACGGTTCCGGCCGACGGTGGTTATCTCGGCGTGCTCCGGACGGCCACCGCCGGCCTCGCGGCCCGCCTGCACTTCGCCCTCGACGAGATCGAGGACCTGCGCATCGCCGTGGACGAGGCCTGCGCCATGCTGCTGGCCATCGCCACCCGCGGTGCCGAGTTGGAGTGCCGGTTCGCGGTGACCGACGACGCGCTCACCGTCGAGGTGACCGTCTCCACGGTCCGAGGCGCCCGGCTGCCCTCCGAGTCGTCCTTCGCGTGGAAGGTGCTGACCGCGCTGACCACCTCGGCGTCCGCCGAGGCGAACGGGCAGCACGCGACGATCCGGCTGCTCACCCGCCGGACGGAGTACTAGTCGTCAGCGCGATGTAATCCAGGTGCCGCACGGCCGTCCCGGTGGCCGCCGAGGCATCCTGCGCGGCCAGCTCGGCCAGCAACTGCCGGTGGTCGGCGTCGATCTGGTGCCAGTAGTCCGCGGGCAGGTCACGGACCAGCTCCTCACCGTAGGACGCCTGATAGAGCGGCCGCCCGACCAGCTCGAACAACGGATTCCCGGTCGCCTTGACCAGCGCCCGGTGAAACGCCGAGTGCGCGGCCAGCATGGTGTCCAGGTCGTCGATCAGCGGGTCGAAGAGCGCACCGCGCAGCTCGGCCAGATGCGATTCGGTACGCCGGACCGCGGCCAGCCCGGCAGCCGGCACCTCCAGCGCCCGGCGCAGCTCGAGCAGGTCGGCCATGCCGACCCCGGCCGAGTGCGTGAGCAGGGTGAACCCGGTGGACAACCCCTCGGCGAGCTGCCCCGCGTCGGGGTGTGCGACGAAACTCCCGCCGGTCACGCCGCGGGTGGTGACGATCAGATGCTGGCTGGCGAGCAGGCGCAACGCCTCGCGCACCGTGCTGCGGCTGACACCGATCTTCACGCACAGCTCGGGCTCGGGTGGCAGCCGCTCACCCGGCTGCAGGCGCCCCGACGTGATGTCGGCACGCAAGTCATCCGCGAGCTGCTGATAGGCGGGCGGGCGCACCACTGAGCCGGTCACTCATCCAGGTTAGGCCCAGATCGGCCGGATCGGACCCGCTAATCGACGCCCAACGCTCGGCTGCTCGCCGGGAGCAGCACCAGCACCGCGGTGACCGCGGCCAGCACCAGCGCCACGACACCCAGCCAGACCGGCCCGACCTGGAGCAGGAAACCCCCGGTGGCCAGCAGGAACAGCTGCACCACGACGGCCGGGCCGCGGGCCCGGACCTGGCGGCGCCCGAGGGCGCGCGCGACCAGGAAGACCGCCGCCGCGGCCAGCGCCGCCATCACGGTGAGCGAGGCCGCCACGCCGAGGTTCGCGAAGTCACCGGTCAGATCAAGGACCAGAAGGTACGCCGTGAGCGCGGCCAGCCCGGCGAACTGCAGGTAGAGCAACCGGACCCCCCAGTCGAGGGGTGCGGTCGCCGCCGTAACGGAATTCTCACCTGTCACTGCTGCACCATACCGACAGTCCGGCGCCGTTCTGCCGGGTAAGGTGCCGCCCATGCGTGCGTTGCTGGTGGTCAACCCCCGGGCGACGGCGACCACCCAGCGCAGCCGGGACATTCTGGTCCGGGCGCTGGAGAGCGCCGTCGACCTCACGGTGCGTTACACGGAGCGACGCGGGCATGCCACCACGCTGGCCCGCGCGGCTGCCGAGAGCGGCGTCGACGTGGTGGTCACGCTCGGCGGCGACGGCACGGTGAACGAGGCGGTGAACGGGTTGATGACCGCGCCCGCCGCCCTCGCCGGGCTGGCCGGGCCGCCGGCGTTCCGGTTGCCGGCGCTGGCCGTGGTCCCGGGTGGCTCGACGAACGTCTTCGCCCGCGCGCTCGGTCTGCCCCGCGGCTGGGCGGACGGGACCAGCGTGATCCTGGACGGACTCCGCGACGGGCGGCACCGGGTGATCAGTCTCGGTCGCGCCGACGATCGTTATTTCACCTTCACGGCCGGCCTGGGCCTGGACGCCGCGGTGGTCCGCCGGGTGGAGCAGGCCCGGCTGCGCGGCCGGACGTCGACGCCGGGTCTCTACCTGCGCGCGCTGGCCGGCCAGGTCTTCACCGGCGCCGACCGCGCGGATCCGCCGCTGACCCTGGAACGCCCGGGTGAATCTTCGGAGCCCGGTCTCGGCACGGTCATCGTGCAGAACACCGCCCCCTGGACCTATGTGGGTGACCGTCCGGTGGATCCGAATCCGGACGCTTCCTTCGATCTCGGGCTGGATCTCCTCGCGTTACGCCGACTTAAGGTTTCGGCAACAGCGAGGACGGTGACACAACTCGCGTGGCGATCCGGTGATCCACACGGTAAACATGTGTTTCGGCTTCATGACCTTGCCGAGTTCACCGTGGTCTCGTCCCGACCCCAAGCGTTCCAGCTGGACGGCGACTATCTCGGCGAGCGGCAGAAGGTGCACTTCGTGTCCGTCCCATCAGCGCTGCGTGTGATCTGCTGACTTGTGGGTACGTCTTTCGGGACATGCTCACGATCCGTTACAGAAACACGGGCAAAAGGTCGGCGAAGTGGCCCGGACCGTACTACATTGATGGGAGCGTTCGTGAACCGGCTCCGAGAGGAGCGGGAGAATCGGACATAAGGGTGCGTGAGGCAGCTCACCCGCTGGAAGAAACTTCCAGCGCTACCCTTGACATCGCGAGAGTTCGTGAAAGCATTCACAAGCGATAAGAAGTAACCGGTTGCCGCTTGTGCGCGTTCCTAATCTAGAAGCGCAGAACGGCTACCAAACACAAAGGCTTGCTGACGCACTGGTGAGTGTACGGGTACACCCGGTCGACACCACTGCTCATGCATATAGGTAAACAGCACTTTTTCATTACCCCATCCGAAACAAGGAGTTTGCCGCCATGGACTGGCGTCACGATGCGATCTGCCGCGACGAGGACCCGGAGCTGTTCTTCCCGATCGGGACGTCTGGCCCCGCGCTCCTGCAGGTCGAGCAGGCCAAGGCCGTGTGCCGGCGGTGCCCTGTGACCGAGTCTTGCCTCCAGTGGGCACTCGAGTCCGGCCAGGACGCCGGCGTATGGGGCGGGATGAGCGAGGACGAGCGGCGCGCGGTCAAGCGTCGCGGCGGCCTTCGGGTCTCCGCTCCCACCGCCTGAATCAATCCCCCACACAGCATTTGCGCCCCGGGCCTCTCGGCTCCGGGGCGTCTTGCTGTTTCGGGTCGCTTACCCCCCGTTCCCATTCCGCAGTGCGTCAATTCGATCACCGTACGTTTACCCGTACTCCCGAAATGATCTCGAAATGGCTCGCGGATCGGTTTCTGTCGCGAGTCACGCACACTCCGCTGTGGACGATCCAATGACGACTTCCCGGTCGCATAGCGCAGAGTGATCGTCACGGAGAGCTACCCACTTCCTCGATACATCGATGCGTGAGCCCCTGGAGAGGCCGGCTGATCCGCGGAGCGCCGGGAGACACCCCGGACGACCAGCCGGGCCTGCAGAGCCGCCAGAAGCCCGCTGGAGCGGGCTCTGACACGTGAAACAAAAGGACAGGGGCGCTCAGGCCGCCGCGAGCATCCGCACGCCGGCCGCCGCCACCCGCTCGCCGATCAGCCCGACGAGTTCCGGCGCATCGCCGAGCGGCTCCGCCACCCCGGCCGCACCGGCCTCCAGTGCCGACGCCACCGCGAGGTCGTAGAGCAGCCCGGGCGCCAGGAAGTACCCGGCCACCATCACCCGGCGCGCCCCGGCCTCCCGGAGCGCCAGCACCGCCTCACCGGCGCGCGGTCCCACCCCGGACGAGTACGCCACCGCCGAGGGGACACCGAGCCGCTCGCCCAGCACCGCGGCGGCGTGCTCCACCGTCCCGCGCGCCACCGGATCCCGGGTGCCGGCCGCGGCCAGCACCACCGCGTCCGGAGCACCGGCCGGCAGTCGCCGCACCAGTGCCTCCAGCAGCAGCCGCGGCATCCGCGTCCGCCCCGGACCGGCCGACCGCGGCCCGAGCACACCGGCGAGCGTGACGTCGACCGGCAGGCCGGCCGCTCCGGCCAGCACCGCCGGCAGGTCCACCCGGCCGTGGAACGCCTCGGTCAGCAGCAACGGCACCAGCACCGCCCGCCGGGCGCCGAGCGAACCCAGCACCTCCAGCGGACGTGGCCCGGCGTGGTCCAGGTACGACGCCCGGACCAGCCACTCCGGCCGGGCCCGGCGCACCGCCCGGGCCAGCGCCTCGGTCGACGCGGCGGCCCGGGGATCCCGGCTGCCGTGTGCCACCAGCACCACGGCGGGCCGAGCCGCCGTGATCAGACGTGCAGACCGCATTCGGTCTTCTCGAACATCGCCCAGCGGCCGGCGCGCGGGTCCTCGCCGGCCTTGGTGCGCCGGGTGCACGGCCAGCAGCCGATCGAGCCGTAGCCCTTCTTGAACAGCTCGTTGACCGGCACGTTCCACCGGCTGATGTAGCGGTCCACGTCGGCCTCGGTCCAGGCCGCGATCGGGTTGACCTTGACCTTGCCCTTCTTCGCGTCGAACGCCACGACCGGCGTGTTGGCGCGGGTCGGCGACTCGTCGCGGCGCAGACCGGTGGCCCACGAGTCGTACTCGCTCAGGGCCCGCTCCAGCGGCTCCACCTTGCGGATGAAGCAGCACTCGTCGGGGCTGCGGGCGAACAGCCGGGGGCCGTACTCGCCGTCCTGCTGGCCGACCGTCATCCGCGGGCGGATCGAGCGGACGTTCACGTTCATCGTGCGGGCCACCGTGTCGCGGACCTTGAGGGTCTCCGGGAAGTGCAGGCCGGTGTCCAGGAAGACCACGTCCACGCCGGGCGCGACGCGGGAGAAGATGTGCGCGACGACGGCGTCGGCCATCGAGCTGGTGACGCAGAACCGCGCGCCGAAGGTGTCGGTCGCCCACGTGGCGATCTCTTCGGCGGAGCTCCCCTCGAGGTCACGGGCGGCCGCGACGGCCAGCTCCCGCAGCTGCTCGGGGGTGCGACGGGCGGGGTCGGCGGGGGCGACAGGTGCGCCCAGGTCGATCAGGCCCAGGCCGGAGGCGTTCAGGAGGTTCATGATGTAGCTCCCTTGGACAGCAACCCGTTGAACTTGACCGTGAAGACGCGGGCGCAGGAGTGGCACTCCCAGGCACCGTGCGAGGACTCGTTGGGGCGGAGGTCCTCTTCACCGCAGTAGGGGCAGTAGAGCGGAGCTGACCTGGCGTCACTCATTTCAGGAGCTCCTCTTCGGCCCGCATCACCCAGGTCGCGAACGTCTCCGACTCGGAGCGCCCGTCCAGGTAGTTGCGGGCGACCCGCTCGACGTACTCGGGAAGTTCGTCGGCCGTGGCCTTCAGGCCGCGCAGCTTGCGGCCGAACCCGGCGGTCTCGCCCTTGGCCATGCCGAGCGCGCCGCCGAGGTGGATCTGGAACCCCTCGACCTGCTCGCCCTGCGCGTTCATCACCAGCTGGCCCTTGAGGCCGATGTCGGCGACCTGGGTGCGGGCGCAGGAGTTCGGGCAGCCGTTGATGTGCACCGAGATGTCCGCGTCGAAGTCCTTGAGCCGCTCCTCGAGCCGGGTGACCAGCTCCGCGCCGCGCGCCTTGGTCTCGACGATCGCGAGCTTGCAGTACTCGATGCCGGTGCACGCCATGGTGCCGCGGCGCCAGGCCGACGGCCGCGCCTCCAGACCGATCCCGCTGAGCCCGCTGATCAGGGATTCCACCTGGTCGTCGGCAACATCAAGGACCAGGAGCTTTTGGTACGCGGTGAGCCGCACCCGGCCGGAGCCGTGCTGCTCGACCAGGTCGGCCAGCTTGGTCAGCTGCTCACCGGAGGAGCGGCCGACCACCGGCGCGGCGCCGACGTAGTTCTTCCCGTCGCGCTGCTTGTGCACGCCGATGTGGTCGATCGGCTTCTCCGGCAGCACCGGCGCCGGCCCGTCGATCAGGGCGCGCTCGAGGTACTCCTTCTCCAGCACCTCCCGGAACTTCGCCACACCCCAGTCGGCGAGCAGGAACTTCAGGCGGGCGCGGTGCCGCAGCCGGCGGTAGCCGTAGTCCCGGAAGATCGCGACGACGCCCTCCCAGACGTCCGGGATCTCCTCCAGCGGCACCCAGACGCCGAGGCGCTCGGCCAGCCGCGGGTTGGTGGAGAGCCCGCCGCCGACCCAGAGGTCGAAGCCGGGGCCGTGCTCCGGGTGCTCGACACCGACGAACGAGATGTCGTTCGCCTGGTACGGCCCGTCCGGCAGCCAGGAGATGACCGATTTGAACTTGCGCGGCAGGTTGGAGTAGGCCGGGTCGCCGACGTACCGCTTGACGATCTCGTCGATCGCCGGCGTCGCGTCGATCACCTCGTCGACCGAGACACCGGCCACCGGGCTGCCCAGCACGATCCGCGGGCAGTCGCCGCAGGCCTCGGTGGTCTGCAGGCCGACCGACTCGAGCCGGCGCCAGATCTCCGGCATGTCCTCGACCCGGATCCAGTGCATCTGGATGTTCTGCCGGTCGGTGAAGTCGGCGGTGCCGCGGGCGAACTCGGTGGCGATCCCGGCGATGACCCGCAGCTGGGCCAGGCTCAGCGCGCCGCCGTCGATCCGGACCCGGAGCATGAAGAACTCGTCCTCGAGCTCCTCCGGCTCCAGCACCGCGGTGCGGCCACCGTCGATACCGGCCTTGCGCTGGGTGTAGAGCCCCCACCAGCGGAACCGGCCACGCAGGTCAGCCGGGTCGATCGAGGCGAAACCACCGTGGGCGTAGATGTTCTCGATCCGCGCCCGGACGTTGAGCGGGTTGTCGTCCTTCTTGCTGCGCTCGTTGGGGTTGAGCGGCTCGCGGTGTCCGAGCGCCCACTGACCCTCGCCGCGCGCCTTGCGGGGGCGAGCTGCGGGTGTTGCGGGTGTGTTGCTGGGCGCCATGGCGGCGGTCCTCCGGGTTTCGTGGGCACCGGAGGACACTCGCGGCCACCTGGAGGCTCCGCGACATCAGCGTCGGGGAAGGGCCGGCTTGTCTTCCGCGCCCGAATCTCTTTGGGGCGGCGTCAGGAAGCCGGACACATCGCGCTGAAGACACGGCCGTAGTCGACGTGGCGGCGGGCCACGAAGCGGCGGTCAATTGCAGCGGTCATGCCGGTAAGCCTCTCACGCGAATCGAATGTGGGCCAGCGAGGTCCACAATCCGGGAGTGTGGTCCACGGCACTTGGCGGACTTCTCCTACTGTCGTTACAAAGTCGTTACATCGGAGGTGGCGGCAGTGGACCCATCGATCACGATCTAGACGTACGGGTCCACCAGGCAACCCTCGGGCATCGACCGGCGCCGGGTCAGCGCTTGCCGAGCGGGACCACCAGCACGGCCTCGGTGCCCCCGCCGGCCCGGTTGCGCATCTCGATGCTGCCGCGCAGCTCGCCGGTGGCCAGCGCCCGGACGATCTGCAGCCCGAGCCGCCCGCCCGCGTCCGGCCGGAAGCCCTCCGGCAGCCCCCGCCCGTTGTCGGCGACCGTCACGTGCAGCTGCTTGCGGAACCGGTGCGCGGCCACCACCACCTCGGGGGCCGGCGCGTCCGGGGCCGGCACGGGTTCCGGCACGTCCTCGTCCGGCGCCGGGAAGCCGTGCTCGACCGCGTTGATCAGCAGTTCGTTCAGCACCATCACCAGCGAGGTGGCGATCTCCGCGGGCAGCACGCCGAACGTGCCCTCCCGGCGCATCCGGACCGAGACGCTCGTCGAGGCGACCTCGGTGGCCGCGGTGGCCACCCGGTCGACGATCCCGTCGAACTCGACCGCCTCGTCGCTGGACATCGAGAGCGTCTCGTGGACCAGGGCGATCGACGCGACCCGGCGCACCGACTCCTCCAGCGCCATCCGGGCCTCCGGCGCGTCCACCCGGCGGGCCTGCAGGCGCAGCAGCGCGGCCACGGTCTGCAGGTTGTTCTTCACCCGGTGATGGATCTCCCGGATGGTGGCGTCCTTGGTCATCAGGGCGCGGTCCCGGCGGCGCACCTCGGTGACGTCGCGGACCAGCACCAGCGCGCCGATCGGCACACCGGCCGGGAGCAGCGGCAGGGAGCGGGTCAGCACCGTCGCGCCGCGCGCCTCGAACTCCATCCGGGGCGGGGTGATCCCGCGCAGCGCCAGCCGGATCCGCTCGGCGGCGTCGTTGCCCTCCAGGGGGTCGGCGGCCACCCGGCTGGAGAGCACGGCCAGCTCCTCGCCGACCAGGTGCGCGTTGAAACCGAGCCGCCGGTACGCGGACTGCGCGTTCGGGCTGGCGTAGGTGACCTTGCCGGAGGCGTCCAGCCGGATCAGGCCGTCGCCGACCCGGGGCGCCGAGGTGGTCACCTCGCCGGGCTGCTTGGTCGGCGGGAACGTGCCGTCGGCGACCATCTGGGCCAGGTCGTCCGCGGTGGTCAGGTAGTTCAGCTCGAGCTGGCTGGGTGTCCGGGCGGTACTCAGGTTGGTGTCCCGGCCGATCACCGCGATCACCTCGCTGCGGCCTTCCTCGTGGTCGTTCTCGGCGCGGCGGCGCACCGGGATCGCCTCGTGCCGGGCCGGGGTGTCGCCGTACCAGACCGGGTCGCCCTCCCGCCAGATCCGCTCCTGGGTGAACGCCACGTCCAGGTGGGCAACCTCGGGTCCGCCGAAGATCTTGCCCACCTGGTCGTCCTGGTACGCCGTGGGCGCCGTGGTCGGGCGCACCTGGGCGACGCAGAGGAACTGCCGGGGCTGCTCCCCCTTGATCGGCACCCAGAGGAGCAGGTCGGCGAAGGAGAGGTCGGAGAGCAGCTGCCAGTCACCGGCCAGCCGGTGCAGGTGGTCGATGTCGGCGGAACCCAGGTTGGTGTGTTCCTCGACGAGGTCGCGCAGGGTGGACACGCGCCAAGCCTGCCACGCCGATGTTTCGTCAGTTCTCTAAAGGGTGCTGGTGACCTTTTTCAGACCCCGGGGCGCGTCCGGGTCCTCGCCGCGGGCCAGCGCCAGCGCGAGCGCCAGCTTCTGCAGCGGCAGGATGTCCAGCAGCGGGCTGTACCGCTCGTCGACCGCCGGGACGGCCAGCCGGCCGGCCGCGCCGGGCACGTCGGTGGCCCCGATGGTGACCACGTCGGCCCGCTGCTCACCGAGCCGGGTGATCACGTCCTGCATGGCCCGGCCGCCCGGGCCCTCGCCGACCACGGCCAGCACCGGCACGTCGGCGTCGGTCATCGCGAGCGGGCCGTGCAGCAGGTCGGCGCCGGAGAACGCCAGGGTCGGCACGTACGACGTCTCCATCAGCTTGAGCGCGGCCTCCCGGGCCGTCGGGTAGCCGAACCCCCGGCCGGTGGTGACCATGTGCGGCGCGAACCGGTAGCGCTGGGCCAGGTCGTCAGCGGTCCGGTCGGCGAGCGCCGCCTCGGCCAGCCCGGGCAGGGCGGCGAGCGCGGCCCGCTCGGACTCCGGCAGCCGTCCGTCGCCGGCCCGGATCCCCTCGATCAGCACCAGCAGCGCGAGCAGCTCGGCGGTGTACGACTTGGTCGCCGCGACCGCCCGCTCGTGCCCGGCCGCCACGTCCACGGACAGCTCGGCGGCCCGGGCCAGCGGCGACTCCGGGTTGTTGGTGACCGCGAGGGTGAGCGCGCCGGTCTCCCGGGCGGTGGAGAGCACCCCGGTCAGGTCGGGTGAGCCGCCGCTCTGGCTGACCCCGATGACCAGGCTGTCGGTGAAGTCGGGGCGGGCGCCGTAGAGCGTGATCGCGCTCGGTGACGCGCTGGCCACCGGCAGGCCCAGCCGGATCTCGGTCAGGTACGCCCCGTACAGCGCGGCGTGGTCGGACGTGCCGCGTCCGACGAAGAGCACGTTCCGCGGACGGCGGGCCGCGATCTGCGCCGCGACCTCGGCGATCGCGTCCGCGTGCGGTCCGTCCAGCAGGCGGGCGAAACCTTCCGGCTGTTCCGCAATGTCCGCCGCCATCCCGTGGCCTCGCTGTGTCACGTCATCCTCCCGAGATGAGCAGTTCTCGCGCAATAGATGCGCAGTCTTGCAAGAAAAAGCTTGGTAAGTCAATCTTTCGAGCACAACTGCGCAAACATGAGGACTGACAGATCGTCCGGGTGCCCGTACTGTCTTCACTCGTGGATGCCCACCCCCAGGTCCACCACGACCTCACCCTCGCCCGCGCCGCCCTCGACCGCGGGGAGATGAGTCAGGCCGCCCGCCACCTGGCCGGAGCACTCGCCCACGCACCCACCCTTCCGGAGATCCACGAGCTGCTCAGCCGATTGGCCGCCGGTTCGCACGGCGGCCTCGACCTGTTCCCGCTGGACGCGCACGCGCCGGCCGGCCGGGTGGCGGCGCACGCCCACCTGCTCGCCGCCGCCGGCCGCCAGGAGGACGCGCTGACCCTGCTCGCCGCGGCCAGCGGGCACACCCCCGGCGTGGACTGGGCCGGTGTCCCCTGGGTCAGCGACCCGGTGCTCGGCGGCCGGATCGACCCGGACTCCCTGGCCCGCACCGTGATGCGCCTGTGCACCGCGGTCGGCGACCCGGCGCCGGAGGCCACCGCGATCCCGCTGCGGCCCTACCTGACGGTGGTCCGGCACGCCGTCGACGCGCACGGCGAGCACGCCATGCTGCTCGGCGCCGGCTCGGCGCTGGCCCGCCGGCTCGGCGAGGCCGGGCTGGCCGTCGACTGGGCCAAGCGCGGCGCCCGCTCCCGGCCGTCGAAGCTCGGCGAGATCTGGCTCGGGTACGCGTACCGCAGCGCCGGCCGCATCCCGGAGGCGCTCGCGGCCCTGCGCCGCGCGGTCCTCTACGACCCGGACGACCTCTCGGTGTACGCCGACGTCGCGGCCACCCTCGCCGACCTCGGCCGGCTCGACGAGGCGCTGGACTGGACCGCCCGGGCGCTGGAACGTGACCCGAAGTTCGACTGCGTGGTGCACACCGCGCACCGGCTGCGGTACCGCGCCGACGGCGACGTGGCGCACCTGATCGGGCTGGCCGACTACATCCGCGACCACCCGGACGACACCCACGAGCACACCGACCTGGACGAGTGCTGCCGGAACGCGGCGTGGCTCGGTGGTGTGCCGGTCGGCCTGACCCGGCTGCGGCCCGGCCGGTCGACGGTCGAGGCGGAGCCGTCCGACGACGCGGTGGCCCGGCTGCTGCGGGTCGCCTCGGCCGGCTGGCCGCACCCGCCGGCCGCCTACGACCGGGCGCTCGGCCTGGTCCTGGTCGAGCCGTGGGAGTTGCTCGCCCTGCTCGGCCACCCGTCGGTCACCGGGGCGAAACAGCCCGGCGCCGCGGAGATCTGGGCCTGTCTGGGCCTGCTGCACCACGGCACCGACGAGCCGTGGCTGGACTCCGCCCGCCGGCGGCTGCTGCTCGGCCTGCTCGACGGCGGCGTCGACCGGGTCACCCAGGCGGCCCTGTTCGCACTCGTCACGTACGCCTGGGTGGATCCGGCCGCGCGCGCGGACGTGGCGGCCGTGGTGGCCGGGCGGTTCACCGAGGTGGCCGGCGGGCCGCACGCCCGGGCGGTCGCCGAGCTGGCCCTGGTCACCCCCGGGCTGGACCGGTCCACCCGGGAGCTGGCCGCGGCCACGATCCGGGTGCCGGCGGTCCCGCGCCAGCGCCGCCGGTCCTACCTCCTGCGCTGGCTCCGCAAGTGAAAGCGGGTGAGGACGTCAGCCGATGACGGCGATCAGGTCGCCCTCCTGGACGACGTCGCCCTCGTGGACGGCCAGCTGGTCGAGCGTCCCGTCCGACTCGGCCAGCACCGGGATCTCCATCTTCATGGACTCCAGGATCACCAGCGTGTCGCCCTCGGCGACGGTGTCACCGACGCCGGCCACGATCTTCCATACGTTGGCCACCATCTCGGCCCGGATCTCCTCGGCCATGCTGGATCGCCCTCCCTTGTCGCACCCTTGTAGGGAACGTCATCAAATCACGGATCACCCACGGGTGAGTCCCGGGCGCGGAGATGTTCCGACTACGATCGGCGACTGAGCAAGCGTGAGGAAGGAGGCCCTTATGGCCAAGAAGGCTCGCAAGAAGAAGGCCCGTAAGAAGAGCGGCGCGAACCACGGTAAGCGTCCCAACAGCTGAAGACACGAAGAGGGCCGGCAGATGTGACATCTGCCGGCCCTCTTCGTACGCGGTTATGCCTGGTGCTCGCGGGTCTCCAGCTGACCGAGCTTGTGCCGCAGCCGCTCGCGCAGCTCGGCCGGCGCCCGTTCCTCGCCGCAGCAGCGCCCGACCAGGGCCTTCACCTCGATCTCGATGCCGAACTCGCGCATGCAGCCGGAGCACTCGTCCAGGTGCTTCTGGATCAGCTGCCGCCGGTCCTCGCTGCACTCCAGGTCGAGGTAGAGGTACACCTCGCTGAGCGCGATCGTGCAATCCGTCGTCTCGTGGTCGATCTCGTCGCCCGACATCCGCGTCACGCCTCCTGCGGCTCGGCGGCGGTCCGGGTGATACCCCGGCCGACGGCGTACTGCTCGAGCAGTTTGCGCAGGTTGCGACGGCCGCGGTGCAGCCGCGACATGACGGTGCCGATCGGCGTGCCCATGATGTCGGCGATCTCCTTGTACGAGAAACCCTCGACATCAGCGAGGTAGACGGCGAGCCGGAAGTCTTCCGGCAGGGACTGCAGCGCTTCCTTGATGTCACTGTCCGGGAGCCGGTCCAGCGCCTCGGTCTCGGCCGAGCGCAGGCCCGACGAGGTGTGCGACTCACTGGAGGCGAGCTGCCAGTCGGTGATCTCCTCGGTCGGTGACTGCAGCGGCTGGCGCTGCTTCTTCCGGTACGAGTTGATGTAGGTGTTCGTCAGGATCCGGTACAGCCACGCCTTCAGGTTCGTGCCCTGCTCGAACTGGTGGAACGCGGAGAACGCCTTGAGGAACGTCTCCTGCACCAGGTCCTCGGCGTCGGCCGGGTTACGTGTCATCCGCAGGCCGGCGGCGTACAACTGATCGACGAACGGCAGCGCGTCACGCTCGAAGCGTTCCCGACGCTCGTCGGTCCGTTCTTTCTGGGCCACCCTGGACTCTCCCCTCGACCGCCCCGCCGAGGATACGGGTAGTGCCCCACTCACGCCTTCGAAAACCGGTGTGCTCACGCTCACCAGTGAGGCGACGGGCGGCGATTCGACCGCGGGCCACTCCGGGGAGTCCAACAGGTCCCGCACCCGGGTGGTCGTACCCCGGTGCTCGGTCTTCACGCGCTCGGTACCGGCACGCACTTGACGATCCCCTTCCCACGAAAGTCTCCGCGGTCTGTAACGCCGGTACCGGGGTCAGAATTCCGCCGCCCAGCCGTGTCGCGTAAGCCACTCGATCACCAGCCGGACCGTGCCGGGCAGATCCTTGCGCAGGTCGTGCACCGCGCCCGGCCGCGTGATCACCTCGACCGCGCCGCCGGCCTCGGGCACCCCGAACGGATCCCGGTCCCCGTTCACCACACACGTCGGCACCGCGGCGTCCAGCTCACCGGCCCGGCTCTTCTCCGGCTTGCCCGGCGGGTGCAGCGGGAAGGCCAGGGCCAGCACCCCCGCGGCGTCCAGCAGGGTCGCGGTCCGCGACGCGACACGCGCGCCGCTGGACCGCCCACCCACGATCAACGGCAGATTTTGTACGACCATCGCCCGCACGACGGCGGTCCACGCCTCGTCCAGGTGCCCGGCCGGAGCCGGCGCCCGCCGACCGGCCACCCGGTACGGCTGGGTCACCAGGAGCACCCGCACCCCGGCGGCCACCGCGGCGTCGTGGACGGCGGTCAGATCCGGCGCGTCGACCCCACCCCCGGCGCCGTGGCCGAGGAACAGCTGACTGTGTGCGGGGCCGGCCGGTTCGGTGACCCGGACACGGGCCGGCCCGCGCGGGGTCTCGACGGTCTTCTCGGAGCTTGACACAAGCTCCGTTTCTATCAGCGTTCTCCTCGGCGCGACCCGTTCGAGCTCAGCGGCTCACCGGGATCAGCGTCAGGAATCTCCGGTCCTCCTCGTCGGCCGGTTCGTCCTCGACCGGCTCGCCGTCGGGCTGGACGCGCTCGCGCCAGGCCACCAACATGGCGCGTCGTTCCCGTGGCGTGGTGCCACCCCAGACTCCGTGGCAGTCGCCCACCTGCAGCGCCCAGGCAAGGCATGGGCCCTGCACCGGACAGGTCCCGCAGAGCGCGATGGCCCCGCCGGACGGTTCGTTCGGAGCTGGAAAGAACGTCTCCGGATCGACGGTGCGACAGGACCCTCGGGTCCGCCAGGCCTCATCTGTCCGGCGTTGCGCAATTGCGTCGAGCAACCGCGGGTCGCGCCGCGCGATAGCCACCTCGTGCGGACGCGGCATGCGTGCTCGTGTCATCAGCCCACCTCCCCCGTGGGACCGGTAATGCTGTGGCCGCCGTTCCCGCACCTTGCGGAGCGGCACCACTCCGGCGCTGGTTTGTACCGCACCGTACAAGATCAGAACAAGGGGGTGATCTATGTTGAAACAAAGTTCTCAGTTTGGAATCAGTGCATAAACCGACAAAGAACTTCGTTGATCTCCTGCTGTTCAGAAAAGCGTTACCTCGGCCACCGGTGCCAGCAACTCCGGACCGTTGTTACGAACATTGCCCACCCCCTGGCCGACCGGGCGCACCTCGATCGCGGCCACTACCGCCTCGGCCGGCGGGCGCAGCAGCGACTCCGGATCACCACCGCCGGCCAGCCAGCCGGCCCAGCGGTCGGCCGACAGGATCAGCGGCATCCGGTCGTGCACCCGGGTCAGGTCACCGAGCGCCGCCGTGGTGATCACACTGCAGGTGAGCAGGGACTCCGGCCCCCAGGCCGACCAGATCCCGGCGAACGCCAGCGGGGAGCCATCGGCCGAGGTCATGTAGTACGGCTGCTTCTGTTTGCCGTTGCGGACCCACTCGAACCAGCCGTCCGCCGGGATCAGGCAGCGACGACGGGCGAAGGACGGCGCGAACGTCTTCAGACCGGCCACCGTCTCGGCCCGCGCATTGATCATCCGGGCGCCCTGGCGCAGGTCGGCGGCCCACGGCGGGACCAGCCCCCAGCGTGCCGTGTCGAGCACCCGGGCGGCGTGCGTGCGCGACTCGCGGATCAGCGGGACCGGATCGGTGGGCGCGACGTTCCAGCTCGGCGACAAGTCCCCGGCGACGTCGGCCGCTTCGAAGAACTGGCTGAGATCCGCGTTGCTCCGCGTGGTCGCGTACCGCCCGCACATGGGTGCAGCGTACGCCAACGGAAACGGTGGCAGGGGGCACGGAACGCCAAGGAAAAGGGCACGTCGGAACGAGCACAGAACGGGAATCAGTCGACCGGAACGGCTCGTACGGTGGAATTCGCAGCGACGCACCGTCCCGGGAGCCGGGAACGCGCGGCCGGAATGGCGGCGGCCACCGGCAGAATGGCGACCATGCCCGCTGAACTCCGCCCCTGGCTCGCCCCGTCCGCCGCCGGCCCGGTCACCGCGACCGTCCGCCTGCCCGGCTCGAAATCGATGACCGCCCGCGCGCTGGTGCTCGCCGCGCTGGCCGACGGCCCCTCGGTGATCGAGGCGCCGTTGCGGGCTCGAGATACCACCCTGATGGCCGCCGCCCTGCGCGCCATCGGCGTCGCCGTGGACACCTCCGACGACGACCGCTGGCGGGTCGAGCCGGGCCCGCTGCGCGGACCGGCCACCGTCGACGTCGGCCTGGCCGGCACCATCATGCGGTTCCTGCCGCCGCTGGCCGGCCTGGTCGACGGGCCGGTCGAGTTCGACGGCGACCCGCACGCGCGCAACCGGCCGCTGCGCCCGATCATCGAGACGCTGCGCTCGCTCGGCGTCACCATCGAGGCCTCCGCGTCCGACGGGCTGCCGCTGACCGTGCACGGCACCGGCCTGATCGAGGGCGGCGAGGCGGTGGTCGACGCGTCCGGCTCCAGCCAGTTCGTCTCCGGCCTGCTGCTCTCCGCGGCCCGGTTCACCAAGGGCCTGACCCTGCGGCACCAGGGCCCGCCGGTGCCGTCCGCGCCGCACCTGCGGATGACCACGCACATGCTGCGGGCGGCCGGCGCCGTCGTCGACGAGAGCGTCCCGGACACCTGGGTGGTCGACCCCGGCCCGCTGCGCGGCCGCACCTGGACCATCGAACCGGACCTCTCCGGCGCGCTGCCGTTCTTCGCCGCCGCGATGGTCACCGGCGGCGCGGTCACCCTGGCCGGCTGGCCCGAGGCGAGCTGGCAGCCGGTCGAGCAGCTCTCCGCGCTGCTCACCGAGCTGGGCGCCGAGGTCACCCGGACGGGCGACGGGCTGACCGTGCGCGGCACCGGCACGCTGCGCGGGATCACCGCCGACCTCTCCGAGGTGAGCGAGATGACCCCGGTCCTCGCGGCGCTCGCGGCGCTCGCCGACGGGCCGTCCGAGCTGCGCGGGGTCGAGCACATCCGCGGCCACGAGACCGACCGGATCGCCGCGCTGGCCGCCGAGCTGACCACGCTGGGCGCCGGGATCACCGAGTTCCCGGACGGGCTGCGGATCGAGCCGCGGCCGCTGCGCGGGGCGTCCTTCGAGACGTACGCGGACCACCGGATGGCACACGCCGCCGCGGTTATCGGACTCGCCGTGCAGGGCGTTCAGGTCACCGACGTAGGTTGTACCTCGAAGACGTTGCCCGAGTTCCCCGAACTCTGGGCGGGACTCGCGGCGAGGAGCTGACCCTGCCAGGCCGAAAGCGGGAGTACGACGAGGACGATGTCCGGATCCGTCCGGGGCGGTCGTCCCGCCCGCGTACCCGGACGCGGCCCAAGCACGACGACGCGATCGACGGGCTCGTGATCACTGTCGACCGCGGCCGGTACGGCTGTGTCCGCGAGGACGACGACGCCGGCACCGAGCTGATCACCGCGATGCGCGCCCGCGAGCTGGGCCGCAAGTCGGTGGTGGTCGGCGACCGGGTGCGGCTGGTCGGTGACGTCTCCGGGGCGGACGGCGCGCTGGCCCGCATCGTCCGGATCAGCGAACGCACCTCGGTGCTGCGCCGGACCGCGGACGACGACGACACCACCCCCGAGGGCCGCCTCGAACGGGTGGTCGTCGCGAACGCGGACCAGCTGGTCATCGTCAGCGCGCTGTCCGACCCGCCGCCGCGCACCGGGTTCATCGACAGGTGCCTGGTGGCGGCGTACGACGCCGGCATCGAACCGCTGCTCTGCCTGACCAAGGCCGACCTGGCCGGTCCGGAGCAGGTGCTCGACTACTACGCCGAGCTCGACCTGCGGCACGTGCTGGTCCGCCCGGGCAGCGACCTGGCCGAGGTGCGCGACACGCTGGCCGGCCGGATCTCGGTCATGGTCGGTCACTCCGGGGTGGGCAAGTCGACGCTGGTCAACCGCCTGGTGCCGGACGCGTTGCGTGCGGTCGGCGTGGTCAGCGCGATCGGCAAGGGCCGGCACACGTCGACGAGCGCGGTGGCCCTGCGGCTGCCCGTCGTCGGCAAGTCCCGCAAGGACCCGGGCTGGATCGTCGACACCCCGGGCATCCGGAGTTTCGGCCTGGCCCACGTCAGCGCCGAGAGCCTGCTGCACGGCTTCCCCGACCTGGTCGAGGGCACCCTGGACGACCAGCCGAACTGCGGTCACACCGCGGCCGACGCCGACTGCCACCTGGACGCCTGGGTGAACGCCGGCCACGCCGACCGCCGCCGCCTGGACTCCTACCGCCGCCTGCTGGCCTCCCGTGCCGGCGAACTCGACTGGCAGGACCAACCCCCCGACACCGGCCTGACCGCCTAGCCCCAGCAACTCCGCCACACCCGCCCCAGCCCGGACCGCACGATCCCGGCTGGCCCTCAGGGGTGCCTCAGATGGCCGGAGGCACCTCTGAGAACCAGCCGACAACCGGAAGCGCGCCACGGCCCGGAGTCCGCACGGCCTCGCGACGGGCCCGGACCGCAGCGCACCGCACGATCCCGGCTGGCCCTCAGGGGTGCCTCAGAGTGCCGGAGGCACCTCTGAGAACCAGCCGACCACCGGAAGCGCGCCACGGCCCGGAGTCGGCACGGCCTCGCGGTGGGGCGACGGTGGCATGAGGGGACACGAACGGGGTACTTGCGGGGAGGCCGGTTGGTGGGCAGACCGGGCGCCGGCTGCGGGAACGCGGTCACCGCTCGCCGAAATGCGCGACGGGTCGGCGTTAGGCACAATGGAGCGATCATGCCGAGCGAGGTTCGTCACCTGGTGGACAGCGGCCAGACTCATCCACTGGTCCGGCTGACCGGGGTGCTCGACGCCGGCACCACGGCGGCGGTCCGTTCCGCCCTGCTCGACGTGCTGGCCGGAGCGCCCGAAGCGGTCGTGCTGGACGTCGCCGGGCTCCGGGTCGCGCAGGCCGGCACGCTGTCCGTGCTGCGTGAGGTGCTCGACGAGACCCGGGACTGGCCGGGGGCCCGGCTCGCGCTCTGCGGCGCCGCCGACGGCACACCCTGGGACGCGACCGGCTGGCCGGTCTGGCCCGACCCGGCCGGCGCCTTCACCGCGCTGGGCGCGCCCGGCGACGGGTTCCGGGTGAGCCAGGAGCTGGACCCGGTGGTCAGCGCCGCCCGGCGGGTACGTGAGCTGATCACCGAGGCCTGCGTGCGCTGGGACCGGCCGGAGATCGCCGGGGACGCGTGCATCGTGGCCACCGAGATGGTCAACAACGTGGTGGCGCACGCCCGGACCCCGATGCGGGTGCTGCTGGCCCGGCACGACGACACGGTCAGCGTGGCGGTGCGGGACGGTTCGCCGGTGCTGCCCCGGTTGCCCGGGCCGGCGCCGGTCACCGCGTACGGCGGAAGGGGTCTGCTTCTGATCGATGCGGTGGCGGTGCGCTGGGGTGGGTTGGCGCTGGCCGACGGCAAGGTCGTCTGGGCTCATCTGAACCCGGGAAGGATCACGGCATGACCGGCCCCGCACGCGGGTACATTGCGCACATGCGAGACAACGACTACCCCGCCGAGGTCAGCGACCCGGAGGCCTCCGGGCTGCCGGACACCGCCGACGACGACTCCACCGCGTACGACGAGGTGGACAGTGGCCGCTGGGCCGACGGTGCGGACCCGGCCGCGCTGGCCGGTGTCGGGCCGGGCGGCTCGAACCGGTTCGGTGACACCGCGGAGGAGGCCCGCCAGGGCGAGAGCCTCGACCGCCGGCTCAGCCAGGAGGAACCGGACGTCGGCGCCGAGGACCCGCTGCCGCCGCGCCGTGACCCGATCGACGAGACCGTCGACGACTCCGAGCGCGAGCAGTTCGAGCGGGACGTGTGGGGCGAGAGCCCGACCTCCGACCCGAACTCGGCGATCTCGCTCTACGACGACGGCCAGCTCGACGAGGAGAACCCGGGCCGGGTCGGCCGGCTGGTCGCCCCGGACGGCGGTTCCGGCTCGGACGACGAGGCGGACAGCGTGGCGTGGGACGCGGGCGCGGCCGGCGGTGGCGCGAGCGCCGAGGAGCTGGCGATCCACGAGACCCGGGCGCCGGACTACAACTGATCCATTAAAAAGCCGGCCACGAGCTTGCCGTATCCGCTTCGCCTGTGCAGAGTCTGAGCGCGGGATCGAGGTAGGGGTGAGCGATGGGTCAGGCACACGAGCGTGCCGGTGTCGTCCGGCGAGGGCTGCGGTCGCTGATGGCGGCCGCGGTCGTCGTCTCGGCGCTCGCCGTCTCGGGCGTCGCGCACGCCGAAACCGTCGCGAAAACGCTGTTCAGCGACTTCTTCACCGGGGTGCAAGGGCAGGGCGTGGACACCGTGAAGTGGACCGGTGACACCGGCGGCGGGTGGCTGGACGGCACCGGGAACCTGGTGCTGGGCTCGTCGATCTTCACGGCGGCGACCTTCAACCAGGCGAACGGGCGCGCGTCGGCACGGATCCGGGCCGGCCGGGACGGCTCCTGGGGGCTGCTCGGGGTGCTCGGCGAGCAGGGGCAGTACCTGTCCGGGCAGGTCGAGACGCTCGGCGACGACAGCGCGGACGACTACGACTTCCACACGTACGCGATCGACTGGACCCGGACGTCGTTCGTCTGGTCGATCGACGGCCGGCAGGTGCTCCGGCTGACCCCGACGACCGCCGGCCAGCCGTTCCGCCTGGTGCTCAACCTGGGTGGGGGCGGCCGGAACTCGAGCGGGATCCTGGTCGACGCGGTCGGCGTGACGACACAGGTCACCGTGAAACCGGCGCCGGCGTGGAAGGTGCACACCACGTACCAGGTGGGTGACCGGGTGTCGTACCGCGGGGCGAACTACCTGGTGAAGGCCCGGCACACGGCGCTGCCCGGCTGGCAGCCCGGCAAGGTGCCGGCCCTGTTCAGCAAGGTCGACCAGGAATTCGTACCGAAGATCTAAGAAATCCTGTTATCCGGGGTTCCGGAACCCGTCTCCATTGACCCGCGACAGTCAATCTCTTAAGACTGTTTGGAGTTCGGCACCCTCTCCCCCGGAGGTTCCCCCATGCGTAAGTTACGAATACTGCTCAGCGCGGCCGTGGTCGCGACGACCCTGGCGTCCTCGATGTTCCTGGCGTCGCGCAACGACAACGCGGACGCCGCGGTCGCCGCGGTCACCTGGAACGAGGACTTCAACGGCGCGGCCGGCACCGGCGTCGACACCTCCCGGTGGAACTTCGACACCGGCGGCGGCGGCTTCGGCAACCAGGAGCTGCAGTACTACAACAGCGGCACCAGCAACGTCGCCATGGACGGCCAGGGCCACCTGGTCATCACGGCCCGCAAGGGCAGCGGCGGGCACAACGACTGCTGGAACGGCACCTGCCAGTTCACCTCCGGCCGGATCCAGACCGCCGGCAAGTTCACCCAGCAGTACGGCCACGTCGAGGCCCGGATCCAGGTGCCCAACGGCTCCGGTCTCTGGCCCGCGTTCTGGATGCTCGGTGGCGGCAACTGGCCGACCGACGGCGAGATCGACATCATGGAGATCGTCGGCCGGGACCCCAACCGGCTGTTCGGCACGCTGCACGGGCCGGGCTACTCCGGTGGCAGCTCGTTCGGCGGCACCCTCGTCGCCGGCTCGCCGTGGTACAACGCGTTCCACAACTACGCGGTGGACTGGTCGCCGAACCTGATCGTCTGGACCGTGGACGGCCAGGAGTACTTCCGGGCCACCCCGGACTCGCTGCGCGCCGCCAAGGGCAACGTGAACTGGGTCTTCGACCACTCGTTCTTCATCATCCTGAACCTGGCCATCGGCGGTAACTTCGGCCAGGGCAACCCGGCCGGTCTGCCGGCCGAGAGCAAGATGCTGATCGACTACGTGCACGTCAACGGCTCGACCAGCACCACCACCCCGCCGCCGGCCACCACCGGGAACGCGCTGAAGAGCAACCTCAACGGCCGGTGCATCGACATCCCGGGCGGTACCGCCACCGACGGCGCGCGGCTGCAGATGTGGGACTGCAACGGCTCGGGCGCCCAGAAGTGGTCCGCCAACAGCGACGGCACCCTGCGGGCGCTCGGCAAGTGCATGGACCCGGCCGGTGGCGCGCTCACCAACGGCACGCCGATCCAGCTGGTCACCTGCAACGGCAACCCGGTCCAGCGGTTCACCCTCTCGGGCGCCGGCGACCTGGTGAACGTGTCGGCGAACAAGTGCATCGACATCAAGGACAACAACGGCGCGAACGGCGCTCAGCTCCAGCTCTGGGACTGCGCCGGCACCGCCAACCAGAAGTGGACCAAGGCGTAGGCATCAGCGTTTGATGCTGTACCTGTCGCCGTAGACGTGCCAGGTCAGCGGCGCCACCAGGTCGAGATTGCTGCCGCGCAGGAACACCCGCTGCGCGGTGTCGACCCTGGTGGTGTCGCTGTGCGCGGCCTCCCGGCGCATCTCGGTGTCCCTGGCGTCCAGGAACGCGCCCAGGTAGGCGATCTCGTCACCGCCCTGCGACGGCGTCTTCCGGGCCTGCACCGCCCGCGAGCGGATCGCCCGCAGCCCGTTGACGCCGTGCATCACCGCCGCGTCGTAGTAGGCGAACTGGCCCAGCGCGCGCAGCCCGTCCGCGGTTGCCAGCCGGACCGCCGGCGTGAAGTACATCCGGTCCCGCGCGTCCTGCTGGGCCTTCTGGAAGACCGGGTCGGCCGCGGCCGCCCGCCAGGCCGCCACGAATCCCGGGTCGAGGCCGCGGTGTGAGTCACTGCCATCGACCGTACGCAGGGCAGTCAGGTATCGGGCCAGCGCGTTCGCCGGCTTCCGGCGGGTGTAGTCGGTGACCAGGTCGAGCATGTCGCCGGTGCCGGAACAGAACCCGACGATCCCGGCCGTGTAGCCCCGGCCGTCGCCCAGGTCCTCGATGTAGTCGAACTCGCCACGCCAGTTCAGCGTCGAGTTCTCCGCGCTGGAGACCAGCTGGAACGCGGTCTCCCGTTTGACGCCCACGGTCAGCGGGGCCGCCGCCGCGGGAGTCGCCGCGCTGGGCGCCGTGCCCGACTCCGGCACCTTGCTCGCCGGACCCGGACCGTACGCCCGCACGTCCCCGAGCGAGTACCCGCTCGGCTGGGCCCGCTGAGTGGCCAGCACCCGCAGGTAGCGCCCGTGCCCCTGGAGAGCGCGCAGGTCGTCCACCCCGCCGTTGCCGGTGGTGGTGCGATACGCGTCGGCCCAGGTCGCCCCGTCGTCGGAGAGCTGCACCCGGTAGCCCTTGGCGTACGCGCCGGCCCACTGCAGGCGGACCCGGTTGACGACCTGTGCCGCGCCCAGGTCGATCCGCAGCCACTGGGTGCCGACGGCCGCACCGCTGGCCCACCGGGTGCCGGTCGTGTGGTCCACGGCCGCCGTGGCCGGCCAGGCCACGCTCAGCGTCGACGAGGCCACCGCCGGGCGGCCCAGGCTGAGCAGGACGTCAGCGGACGCGTTGGCGGCCACCGAGATCGCCGGTGGCACACAGAGGATGGCGGCGATCCCGCCACCGAGGGCCATCGATCGCCTGCTGACCGTCCGCATGCTCCCAAGCTAGGGCGGAAGTCGTCAGCGACGCCTGCGATTGCGGGAAATCAACACGATCGCCAGCACCACCCCGCCGACCACGATCAGGCAGCAGAGCGCTCCGCCGAACAGGAAGAAACCACCACGGCCACGGGACCGGCGCTTCACCGCCGCCTCGATCATCAGGTCGGCCGTGCCGTTGCTCGCCGCCCAGGCGTGCACCGGGACCACCAGGGCCAGCACCGCGCCGGTCAGCGCGGCCGTCAACCGGGACCACCATTTCACCACGTCTGCCATGTGCACCATGCTGGCCGATGGAAGCAACGACCGCACCCGGAGTACCCGGTGGACAACCCGGGTAAGGGTCCGGTCACCGACGGGAGGGGCAGCATGGACGCGCAGCTGGAAGCGCTGGCCGCGGCACACGGGGTGGCCACCTGGTACGAGAACTTTCAGCGGCGCCGCACCGAGGTCGCGCCGGAGTCGGTGATCGGTGTCCTCGGCCTGCTCGGGGTGGACGCCGGCACGCCGGCCGCGGTCACCGCGGCGCTCGCCGAGGTGGGCCGCCGCGATCAGGGCGCCCGGTTGCCCGGCACCGTCGTGCTGCGCGCCGGGCAGAGCCGGGACCTGCCCGCGCCGGTCGAGCTGACCCTGGAGGACGGCACCACCCGGACCGTGGACCGGCTGGCGGCGAACCTGCCGCTGGGCTGGCACCGGCTGGGCGACGCGACACTCGTGGTGGTCCCGGCCGAGCTGCCCCAGCCGCCGGAGACCTGGGGCTGGATGCTGCAGCTCTACACGCTGCACTCGGCCGACTCGTGGGGCATGGGCGACCTGGGCGACCTGCGGACCTTCGTCGAGCAGTCCGGTGATGCCGGGATGGTGCTGCTCAACCCGCTGCACGCGATCACTCCGGTACGGCCGGTGCCGGCGTCGCCGTACTCGCCGTCGAGCCGGCGCTTTGCGAACCCGCTCTACCTGCGGATTTCTGATCTCACGGCGTACCGGAAAGCGGAGCCCTCGGTCCGGAAGCGGATCGACGACCTCAAGCCCGGGCCGACCGCGGACGGGTTGATCGACTACGACGCGGTCTGGGCCGCCAAGCTCACCGCCCTGGAGCTGCTCTGGCCGCTGGCCGGGCCGGTCGACCTCGACGACGACCCCGGGCTGGCGGACTTCGCCCGGTTCTGCGCGCTGGCCGAGGAGCACGGGCCGAACTGGCACAAGTGGCCGGAGGAGCTGCGCCGGCCGGACGCCCCGGCGGTGCTGGCCTACCGCAGCGACCGGATCGCGTTCCACGTCTGGGTGCAGCGGCAGGTCGAGGAGCAGCTGGAGGCGGCCCGGGCGGCGTCCGCCGGGATGCCGGTCGGCATCGTGCACGACCTCGCGGTCGGCATCGACCCGACCGGCGCGGACGGCTGGCTGTTGCAGGACTCGCTGGCGCCCGGTGTCCGCGCGGGCGCGCCGCCGGACGCGTTCAACCAGCTCGGGCAGGACTGGGGGCTGGCCGCCTGGCGGCCGGACAGGCTGATCGAGACCGGCTACGCGGCGTACCGGGACATGTTGCGCCGGATCTTCCGGCACGCCGGTGGCCTGCGGGTGGACCACGTGGCCGGCCTGTGGCGGCTGTGGTGGGTGCCGCCGGGCATGGGCGCGGCCGAGGGCACCTACGTGCACTACGACCCGGAGGCGATGCTGGGCATCCTGGCCCTCGAGGCGCAGCGGGCCGGCGCCGTGGTGATCGGCGAGGACCTGGGCACCGTGCTGCCGGAGATGACCGCGACGCTGGAGCGGATGAACATGCTCGGCTCGTCGGTGCTCTGGTTCACCCGGGACTGGGACACCGGCGAGTTCCGGCCCGCGGCCGACTACCGGCGCAACGCGCTGGCCAGCATCTCCACCCACGATCTGCCGACCGCGGCCGGGTTCCTGGCCGGTGAGCAGGTCGAGGTCCGGGCCGAGCTGGGCCAGCTGGCCGGCACCGTCGAGCAGGAGTGGACCACCTGGCGGGCGGATCGGGCCGCGCTGCTCGAGCTGCTGCGGTCGGAGGGGCTGGTCGGCGCGGACCCGGCGCCCGAGGAGGCGGTGCTGGCGATGCACGAGTTCCTGGCCCGCACCCCGTGCCGGCTGGTCGCCGCGTCCCTGCACGACGTGCTGCTGGAGCGGCGGCAGCCGAACCTGCCGGGCACCTTCGACGAATATCCGAACTGGCGGATCCCGCTGGGCGCCGACCTCACCGAGGTCGTCGCCGACCCGCTCTTCCGGCGGGTGGCGAAGATCCTCGGCGATCGTCAGGTGCCGGCTCAGGTCGACAGCG
Source organism: Actinoplanes awajinensis subsp. mycoplanecinus (assembly GCF_001509495.1). Lineage (NCBI taxonomy): Bacteria > Bacillati > Actinomycetota > Actinomycetes > Micromonosporales > Micromonosporaceae > Actinoplanes > Actinoplanes awajinensis. Next base: position 70,845 of record NZ_LLZH01000278.1, read on the forward strand.
CCGTTCCGACGCCCGCGCCGACGCCGGCCGCCGTGCAGGCGCCGGCACAGGCCGAGAGCACGACGCGGACGTCGGCTCAGACCGCCAGTGGTTCGGGTCCCGGGTCGTCGTCGACGGCGTAGAGCATCGGGTGCAGCGGCAGGAACGTGTCCGGCTGCCGGCAGCTGGCCGGGGGCAGCAGTGAGGAGCGGTGCGCCGGGTGCTCGTGGCAGTGCCGCATGGCCCGGTTGATGGCGTCCGGGTGGTGCCGGCCGCCGCCGTACTCGCCGCAGCCCTCGCAGTCCCAGCGCCAGAACGGCACGCCCTCCTCGGAGTGATGCCGGCGGATCCGCAGCGGCGGGCCGGCCCGGTGCTTGGCGGCTCGCAGGATCGCCGGCATCGCGCCGGCCGGGGGTGGGCCGGCCGGGCGTCGCTGCCCGATGAGCTCGGCCAACAGGTTGCTGGTCACCGTCACCTCCGTACGTCGGAATATCGGTGACAGTGTGAAACAACGGCTATATCCGTTTTATGGCTTTCAGCGAAAGTCAACCAGTCCCAGCGACGACGCTGTGACACCCGGGAAGACCGCGGACAGGTTGCCCACCCCGCACCGGGCCCGCAGGATCTCCCCGATCACCGCGCGGTAGTCGGTGGTCACCGCGAGGTCGCCGTCCCGCAGCCGGGCGGCGGCCAGTCCCGGCCAGGTGCCGTAGACCTTGCCGCCCCGCACACCGCCGCCGAGCACGAACATGGCGTTGCCGTACCCGTGGTCCAGTCCGCCGGAGCCGTTCTGCCCGACCCGGCGGCCGAACTCGCTGATCGTGATCAGGGTGACCCGGCGCAGGCCCTCGGCGCCGAGGTCGGTGGCGAACGCGGCGATCGCGGCGGCCAGCTTGGCGAGCTCGTCGTGCATCCGCCGGCCGGGCTGGGCGATGCCCAGGTTCTCGTGCATGTCCCAGGCGCCGGAGTCCACCGTCGCGGTCATCAGCCGGGCGTCCGTCTTGATCAGCCGGGCCACGTCGCGCAGCGCGGCGCCCAGCTCGGAGTCCGGGTACGCCGCCCCGTTGGCCGGCGTGTACCCCGCGGCCCGCAGCGTCTTCGCCCGGGCCAGGGCCCCGGTGAGCTGCCCGGCCGTCCGGGCCAGCGCGGGCGGGGCGCCGGTGTAGAGCGCCGCCATCGCGGCGGCGAGCGGCTTGGTGGCGTCGTCCCCGCTCAGCGTCAGCCCGTCGACCGAGGTCAGGCCGAGGTACGGCACCGGCCCGTCCAGCACCCGGGACGGCCGCGCGGTGCCCATCGCGACCGCGGCGAACGGGTCGTCCGCGCCGAGCGAGCCGAGCATCCGGTTCAGCCAGCCGGTCCGGGTCGAGGTGCCCGGCGCGGCCCGTTCCAGCTCCTCCATCGCGGAGAAGTGCGACCGGTTCGGCGCCGGCTGCCCGGCCGCGTGCACGGCGGCCAGCGTGCCCGAGGTCCAGAACGGCAGCAGCGGCGCCAGCGCCGGGTGCAGCCCGAAGAACGTCCCCCCGCCGATCAGCTGCCCTTTCGGCACCCCGATCGTCGGCCGGGCCGCGTAGTACGCCGGGTCGCCGGCCGGCACCACCGCGGACAGCCCGTCGAACCCGCCGCGCAGCGAGAGCAGCACCAGCACGTCCCCCGAGTACGCCGGGTCGGCCGCGAACGCCAGCTGGGTGTCGAGCTGCGCACCGGCCAGCCCGGCGAACGCGCCCGCCGCACCGGCGGCCAGCACCCGCCGCCGGGACAGGGTCACCCGGCGCTCTTCCTCACAACCACAGGCAGTCGTCGTCAACAGTCCTCACCTCAGAGCGAAGGTCGGCGAGTTCAGCAGCATCGCCATCAAGTACGGATACATCCAGCCTGCGGCCGGATCGTTGGCCTTCAGTTGCGAGGACGGTGCCTTGCCGTAGAAAGTCGCCAGCGCGGCGTTCTGCGCGGCGGTGAGCGTGGTACCGAGCAGCCGGACGGCGGTCGCGTCGATCAGCGCGCCGTAGGTGGCCGGCGCGGCGCCGATCATCCCGATCAGCAGGCTGGCCGGCTTGACGAGATCGGCCGGCCAGTACCCGGCCGCGATCGACAGGTGGAAGTTCCACCGGACCAGCAGCCCGGACGGGGACGCCCAGGCCGCCGCGACGTCCGGGTAGCCGTTCGGCGGGCCCCAGCCCAGCGGCGCGTGCCCGGCGTTGCGGACCATCCAGTACAGGCTCTCGAAGGTCTTGGTGCCGCTGACCGGCGGGCCGTACCCGAGGATCCGGACGGTGGCGGCCAGGTCCTCCAGCGGGGTCCGGGTCTTCGCGCCGATCGCGCCGGCGAACTCCTGAGAGGTGAACAGCGCGCGCAGCACCGGCACGATCGCCGACCGGTTGTCCAGGTAGACCTTGACCAGCTTGGTGACCAGGGTCGCGGGCGGCTCGTCGGCGACGAACCGGACGCACAGCTTGCTGACGATCCGGCGGGCGGTGGCCGGGTGCATCGCCAGGTGGTCGAGCAGGGCCAGGGCGGCCGCCTCGCCGCCGGTGGTGGTCGCGTTGGCGTGCGCGAAGGTCAGGATCTTGACGGGGCCGACGGCGTGGTTGGCGGCGTCGTACCGGTAGGCCCCGGTGGTGCCGTTCACGGTCAGGCCGGTGAGCAGCTTGGCCGCGTCCTTCACGTCCGCCTCGGTGTAGCCCAGCCCGACGGTGTGCAGTTCGAGCAGTTCCCGGCCGTAGTTCTCGTTCGGCGCCAGCCGGGTGGAGAACCGGTTGTCCAGGTAGGTGAGCATGGCCGGGTGCCGGGCCGAGGCCTTGAGCAGGTCGGCGAAGGTGCCCAGGGCGTACTTGCGGATCACCGTGCGGTCGTAGTCGGTGCGGTTGTCCCAGACGTCGCCGGACGGGCAGGTGACGTTGAGGTGGTTGGACCAGAAGTCGGTCATCACCTCGTACAGTTGCCGTTCGCTCCAGATCGCCCGGACCGGCGCGGCGAAGGCGAGCTGCCACATCGGGTCCCAGCCGTACTGCTTGAGCTGCCCGGCGGTGACCTTGGCGCGGATCTCGGCGATGCTCAGGCCGCTCAGCGGCAGCCGGGCGATCAGCCGCTCGGCCGCCGCGTCGTCGATCGAGGCCGGCGTGAGCTGCCGGTCCAGCCAGGCGCCGGCGCCCAGCTTGCGGATCTCGGCGATCGAGGACGGGCTCGGCCCGAACGTGGCCCGGCGCAGCAGGTGCAGCAGCGGGTCGGCCGGGAGCAGGCCGCCGGTCCCGGCACCCGGCTCCACCGCGGCGCGGGCCGGCGCACCGTCGAGAAGCACGGCGGCGGCGCCGGTCGCGACCGCGCCACCGATCGCGGTACGCCGGTTCAGGGTCTGCTCGATAACCGTCACGCGGCTACACGTCGGAAGTCACCCGGGCCACTGTCGGGTTCCCGGCCCGCCGCTCCCGATCTGCTACCGGGGACAATGATCGGATGGCACAGCGCAGGGCGTCACGACGCCGGGTGGAGACGGTCGCCTCGGGCGTCGCCGAGTTGGTACCGGACCCGGACCGGGACACCGCGTTCACGCTGCTGCTGGACGGCGCGCCGCAGTCACACGTGGACCTGGCCGACCCGACGTACCTGCAGTTCGAGTACATCCGGCGGATGGCCGCCGCGATCGACCTGGTCGCCGCGCCCGGCCGCCCGCTGCGCACGCTGCACCTGGGCGGTGGCGCGCTGACCCTGCCGCGGTACCTGGCCACGACCCGGCCGGGCTCGGCGCAGCGGGTGGTGGAGATCGACGGTCCGCTCGTCGAGCTGGTCCGGCGGGAGCTTCCGCTCCCGGCGCAGGCCGGCATCCGGGTCCGGGTGGGCGACGCGCGCGAGGCCGTCGAGGGCATGAAGGATTCCGGGTACGACGTGATCGTCCTGGACGTCTTCGCCGGCGCACGCACCCCGGCCCACCTCGCCTCGGTCGAGTTCGCCCGGCACCTGGCCCGGGTGCTCGCCCCGGACGGCTGGCTGATCGCGAACGTGGCCGACGGCCCGCCCCTCAAACACGCCCGCAGTCAGGTCGCCACGATCCGGTCGGTCCTGCCGCAGGCCTGTCTGGTTGCCGACGCCGGGGTGCTCCGCGGCCGCCGGTTCGGCAATCTGGTGGTGCTCGCCGGTCGCACACCACCCCCGGTGGCCGAGCTGACCCGGCGAGCCGCGGGTGACTGGTTCCCGGGACGAGTGGAGACTGATCTTGATCGGTTCGCGGCCGGAGCGATCCCGGTCCTCGACGCGGTGGCGGTCGCGTCCCCGGCCCCACCGGCCGCCCTGTTCGGTAACCGAAAGTAACGGTATTGTCGGCCGATGGTTCACCGGTCATCACCGTCCGGTGTCAAAACGGTAAGTTCCGGTGTGATTCGCGTCGGGTCACTGGCGGCGCTGGTAGGACAGGGCTGTAATCGTTGCGGCTGCGTTTTTCCGATCGTGGCGTGAACGGGGAAGGGAACCATGTTCCACCAGCACTTCCTGTCAGCCCCGGGTATTGACCCCGGTCCGCTGGACAGCGGCGAGCGGGTGCTCTGGCGCGGCCGCTGCGCCGTGGCCGAGTATGCGTTCGACGAGGCCTCCTCGCTGCCGCGATGGACCCTGCCGGAGGAGACCGAGGTTCTCGTCACCGACCGGCGAGTTCGCTATACGTATGCGGACGGCAACACGCTCAGTAGCGGCGAGTTGTTCTGGCTCTGGCCACAGCACCTGCGGGTGCAGCCGGGCAACCGGGACACCGGCCGGACCGCCACGGTCACCCAGATCCAGCTGGTCTGCAACGGCCCCGAGGGCAGCTACCCGGCCCTGGTGTTCGCCGGTGGCGACCTGGCCACGGTCGGCGACGCGGACCGCCTGGCGAACGTGCTGCGCCAGGCGATCGCCCGGTTCCGGGTGGAGAACGCCACCGAGATCGGTGTCGCGCCGGCGCACGCCCGGATGCTGTCCCGGCTGGTGATCGGCCCGGAGTTCAGCAACTACCAGGGCGGCGAGGGGCAGACGGTGTCGCTGCTCGGTTCGGTGCAGGTGCCGGGCCCGGAGCCGGAGCCGGCCGAGCCGATCTACGCCGAGGCCACCTACGACGAGCCGGCCTACACCGAGCCCGCCTACCAGGACCAGCCCGCCTACCAGGAGCAGCAGGGCTACCAGGAGCCGGTCTACGCCGAGCCGGTGTACCAGGAGCAGAACTACCAGGAGCAGTCCTACCAGCAGCCGGTCTACCAGGAGCAGGCATACCAGGAGCCGGTCTACCAGGACCAGGGCTACGAACAGGACATCCCGGTGTCCTCGGTGCCGATCTCGTCGATGCCGACCTCGGGCAACCGCGGATACGTGGCCCGCCCCGGCGTGGAGGCCGACGCCATGCGCGCCGAGGAGGCCAAGCGCGCCGAGCTGGACTCCCGGTATTCGCAGCCCGACCTGGCCTCCCGCGCGTCGACGCTGGCGGCCCGGGTGGCCAGCCTGATGTCGTCCTCCGACGACGAGGAGGAGCAGAGCGGGCTCACCCGGCTCGAGGGCCGGACCACCAACCTGTCCACCTACCTGAACCGGTCGGAGGACCCGCACTCACGCCGTTGACGGCTCCGCGGGCTCCGACGGCACGAAGCAGCTCCCGGCGGCGACCCGCTCCGCGTGCACCTGGTGTGCGCGGCGCAGCAGGTTCATCAGGTCGTCCTGCTGCCGGATCCGGTCCTGGTACCGCTCCGGCAGCGAGCGCAGGTGCTTCTCCTCGTCGAGCAGCCGGTGGTACACCTCGTCGCAGTACGCCGGGTCCTTCTCGACCTCGAGGAACTCCACGGCCCGGCGCCGGGCCGCCGCGGTGTACGTCCGGAACCGGCCCTTCGGGCTCAGCAGCGACGCCACCACGGTGAGCAGCAGCACCCCCACGATGATCGCCAGTGAGGCCGCTGTCGGGATCTCGATGACCCCGATGTGCTCGCCCTCGTTGATGAACGGCACGTTGTTCTGGTGCAGCGCGTGCAGGATCAGCTTCACGCCGATCAGCGCCAGGATCGCGGACAGCCCGTACGACAGGTAGACCAGCCGGTCCAGCAGCCCGTCGATCAGGAAGTACAGCTGCCGCAGCCCGAGCAGCGAGAACGCGGTCGCGGTGAAGACCAGGTAGACGTTCTGGGTGAGCCCGAAGATGGCCGGGATCGAATCCAGCGCGAACAGGATGTCGGTGCCGCCGATCGCGACCATGACCAGCAGCATCGGGGTCAGCACCCGCTTGCCGTCGCGGTGGGTGACCAGCTTGTCCCCGTCGTACTCGTCGGAGGTCCGCAGCACCCGCCGGGCCAGCCGGATCACCACGTTGTCCGGCGTCTCGTCCTCCTCCTGGCCCGTGCCGCGCACCAGGTTGCCCGCGGTGAGCAGCAGGATCAGCCCGAACAGGTAGAAGATCCAGGCGAACGAGTTGATCAGCGCGGCGCCCAGCAGGATGAACGCGGTCCGGGCGACGAGCGACACCGCGATCCCGACCAGCAGCACCTTCTGCTGATCGGCCCGGGGCACCTTGAAGCTGCCGAGCAGCAGCAGGAAGACGAACAGGTTGTCGACCGAGAGCGCCTCCTCGGTGACGTACCCGGCGAAGTACTCGGCGCCCATGGTCGAGCCACCGAAGATCCACACACCGACGCCGAACAGGATCGCGATCGCCACGTAGATCGAGGTCCAGGTCGCCGCCTCGCGCAGGCGGGGCACGTGCGCGCGGCGGACATGGACGAAGAAGTCGAAAAGCAGCAGACCGACGATCCCGAGAACCGTCAACAGCCACACCAGAGGGGACACTTGCTGCATCGGCTCAGCTTAGAGGTGATCGGTGTCGGTCACTGCGGCTCGCCGTTGTGATGTCGTCAGGAACAGCGCGCCGGTCAGGTCGGCGCCGCGCAGGTCCGCGCCCCGCAGGTCCGCCCCGGTGAAATCGGCCCGCCGCAGATCCGCGTCGCGCAGGTCGGCGCCGATCAGCAGGGCGCCGCGGAAACTCGCCCCGCGCAGGTCGGCCCCGCGCATCCGGCTGCCGATCAACTGCGCGCCGCTGTGGTCCGGGCGGCGGCCTCCGGCGCCGGCTCGCGCCAGCTCACTGGCCCGGCGCAACAACGGCACAACCCCTTTCCGGTACGAGTCCACGTCCGTCCCGCGCAGCTCTGCGGCCGGTCGCCCGGCCACCGCGTCGATCTCGTCGCGGGCCGCCCGCAGCTTCGGGTGCAGCTTGCGCGCCTCGTCCAGCCGCAACGCCTCGTCGATCAGCCAGAGCAGCTCGTGCAGTTGCCGCATCACCGGGAGCACGGCGAACATCCCACCCGCGATCTTCGGGGTGGACCGCCAGTCCTGCCCGCCGAACGTCTCCTGAGTGATCCGCTGCCCGGCGCCGAAACAGTCGAACACCACGCAGCCGCGGAACCCGCGCTCCGGCAGTTCCTCGTGGATCCGGCAGCGGAAGTCGTCGTCCAGGTTCTTGCAGGCCTGCCCGGCCGGTTTGTTCACCGCGAAGTCCGACGACTTGGCGAACGCCGGTGCCACACAGCAGAGCCCCGCGCAGCGTGAGCAGTCGGCTTCCAGCCGGGGCATCTCATTGGTTTCCATAGAACTGCCATTCTCCGGCACGACTCCTCGATAGCTTCGAAGGTCATGACCGAGGACTGCCACAAGCATCGCCCAGCACTCTCCCTCATCGGCCTGACCGGTGCCTTCGGCCTGTTCGGCGCCGCCGCGCTGATCAGTCCGGCACCGGCGCTCGCGGCACAGCTCCCGACGTTCAACCGGATACCGATCGCCACCGGGTACGACGCCGACCACCCGATCACGCTGTCCGGGACCGCGCAGGCCGGCGACGTCGTCACGCTCTACGAGGAGGCGTACGTCTACGGCGCCAAGGACACCAAGGCGCAGCTGGCCAAGCACCCGGCGAACGACTACAGCCACTCGGACACCGGGCCCTGGCCGGCGTTGACCACCAAGGCGGACAGCAGCGGGCACTGGAGCATCAAGCGGCCGCTGGACTCCGGCCACATCATGATGGTCGGCACCGACGACGGGTACTCCAACCGCCGGTACGCCGCGGTCCGGGTGGTACCGGAGCTCAAGGTCACCTCGAGCGCGGACAACACGGCCGCTTTCACCGTGACGGTCAACCCCGGTGAGCCGACCCTGCCGGTGACGATCCAGCGGTACACCAACGGCGGCTGGACCAAGGTCGTGTCCGGGAGGATCGGGGAGTCGCCGATCTCGTACACCGCGACGGCCACCGGCCAGCCGGGCGGCACGCCGGCCTACCGCGCCTGGATCAGCACCGGCGGCGACTGGGCCGACCCGGAGAACTTCGTGGTCGCCGGGTACTCGGCGACCACGAAGGTGACGGTCGCCGGCACGGCCGGATCCACACCGGCGCCGACCGGGGCCACCCCGGTGCCCGCCCCCACCTGGACCGATCCGGATCAGGCGGCCACGCCCAGCGCGCCGGCCGTGGGCTCGGTCCGGTTCACCCGGATCCGGTACAACGCGGCGGGCACCGACACCCGGAAGAACGCCAGCGTCAACGGTGAATACGTCAGGCTCACCAACAAGACCCGGGTGACGACCACGCTCACCGGCTGGACGGTCCGGGACCGGGCCGGGAACACCTACACGTTCAGCACATTCCGGTTGGGGGCCGGCAAGAGCGTGCTCATCCGTACCGGAAAGGGGTCGAACACCGCGAGCACCCGCTTCTGGGGCCGGACCGGCCACATCTGGAACAACGGCGGCGACGCCGCCACGCTGCGCAGCAGCGGCGGCAAGACGATCGACACCTGCTCCTGGTCGTCGGCCGGCCGCGGATACACCGCCTGCTGAGGCGCGCCTCGCCGCCGGGATCAGTCCCGCAGGGCGGCGAGGACCCGGCTCAGCGCCGCCGGGTGGTGCAGGATCCCCAGGTGCCCGACCACCGCGCGCCGGTCCAGCACCACCGGGGTCGCGCCGGGGACGGCACGCAACGACGCCCGGTACGGCGTGACCATCTGGTCGTACCGGGTGACGATCGTGGTGGACCGCACTCCCGGCGGCGCCGGGGCGGCCTGGATGGCCCGCAGTACCGCGGAGTCCGGGATCTGCTCCACCCAGGTGGGGATCTTGGCGTCCAGCCAGCGCCGCACTCCGGCCGGCAGGTGCTGCGGACGGCGGAGCACCCCGTGCAGCGTGGTCCCGCCGTAGGTCGGCGCCAGCCCGACCAGCGACCGGACCGACCCGGCCGCGTCGCCGTCCAGGCAGCGCACCAGGTACTGCCCGAGCACCGCGCCCCACGAGTGCCCGACCAGGTCGACCCGCTCCGCACCGGTCGCGGCCCGGACCTCGCCGACGAACGCGGCCAGCTCGACGGCGTGCTGGTGGGTGGCGCTGACGTCCCCGACCGGCCGGGCCCGGCGCCAGTCGAACGGGAAGACGTCCCGCCCGTCGTTGACCAGCAACGGCGCGAGCGTGAACCAGTCCGAAACTGATCGCCCGTTGGTCCCGTGCACGAGCACCACCGGCAGCTTGGCGTTCCCTCCACCGGCCCGCTCGGCGCCGCCCTGCTCGGCGCCTGTCTGCTCGATGCCGGGCTTCCCTCCACCGGGCTGCTCGATGCCGGGCTGCTCGATGCCGGGCTGCTCGATGCCGGGCTGCTCGATGCCGGGCTGCTCGATGCCGGGCTGCTCGATGCCGGGCTGCTCGATGCCGGGCTTTTTGGCGCCCGGTGGCAGGCCTCGCGGGTTTGCGGCGCGGTGGCGCAGCGCCGCACGCCGGCTGTAGTGCACCGGCAGTGGCAGGTCGGTCATCAGGTCGCTCCTCGCACTCGGGCGGATCTTAAGCCCGGCGCCATGGTCCTCCGACCCCGCCGATCCCGATCGGTACGCTCGCGGACATGAATCGTCGTGGTGTCGCCGTCATCGCGGGCGCCGTGGTCACCGCGCTGCTCGGTGCCGGTGCCGGCCTGCTCCCACTGCCGTACGTGGTGCTGGAGCCCGGACCCACCATCGACGTGCTCGGCAGCAAGGACGGCAAGCAGGTGATCACCGTGACCGGCACGGAGGCCTCGGTGTCCGCCGGGCAGCTGCGGATGACCACGGTCGAGGTGCAGACCGACGTCGGCCTCGGCGAGGCGGCCAGCAGCTGGTTCGACGACACCCGCGCGCTGGTGCCGCGCAGTGTGGTCTTCCCGCCCGACAAGACCACCAAGCAGGTCGACACGCAGAACGCCGAGCAGTTCACCTCGTCGCAGACCAGCGCGGAGAAGGTCGCCCTGCGCGAGTTGGGCTACCCGCCCGAGAAGACCGCGCCGTTCACCGTCGCCATCGACCTCGACAAGATCGGTGGCCCGAGCGCCGGCCTGATCTTCACCCTGGGCATCATCGACAAGCTGACCCCGGCCGATCTCACCGGCGGCCGGATCATCGCGGGCACCGGCATCATCGACGACGACGGCAAGGTCGGCCCGATCGGCGGCATCCCCCAGAAACTCGTCGGCGCCCGCTCCGACGGCGCCGAGCTCTTCCTGGTCCCGGCCGCCAACTGCGCCGAAGCCTCGCGCAACACCGTCCCGGGTCTCACCCTGGCCAAGGTCGCCACCGTGACGGACGCCCTCACAGCCCTCCGCACCTACACCACCGGCGGCACCCCCACCCCCTGCTAACCGCACCCACCCAACCC
>NZ_LLZH01000279.1:0-99797 GCF_001509495.1 Actinoplanes awajinensis subsp. mycoplanecinus
GGCGGGCGGCGCGGCAGGCGTGGGGGTGCGGGCGGGTGTCGGCGCGGACCACGCGATCGTCGCCTCGTCCGGCGGCGGGGTGACGGTCATCGCGACGGTGACCTCGTCAGGCACCGGCGGGGTGGTGGCGATCGCCACGGTCTCGTCGTCTGCGGGCGTTGCCGGGGTCGCTGCCTCCGCGGCGGACACCACCACCGTGGTCTCGTCGGCCGGTGGCGCGGTGGCGGCGATCGCCACGGTCTCGTCGTCTGCGGGCGTTGCCTCGGCGGCGGACACCAGCATGGTGGTCTCGTCGTCCGGGGATGAGGTGGCAGTCGTCGCCTCGACCGCGCCGAACGCCACGGTGGCCTCGTCGGCAACCAGTGGCACGGTGGCCTCGTCGGTAGCCGGCGGCGCGGTGGCCTCGTCGGCAACCAGCGGCGCAGTGGCCTGGTCGGTAGCCGGCGGCACGATGGGCTCACCGGGGGACGTGGCCACAGTGGACTCTTGCGCAACGAACATCGCGGTGGTCTCGTCCGCAACCGCCGGCGCGGTGGTCTCGTCCGGGACCGTTGGCACCAGCGGCACCGTGGGGTCATCGGCGGAAATGAGTGCGGTGGGCTCGTCCGGGGGCGGGGCCGCGGGCATCACCACGGTGGCCTCGTCGGTCTCTTCGGGCGTGCTGCCGCCGGGTGTTGTCCCACTGGGCTCGGCGGGCATCAGGAACCTCCGCATCGACGACTGACCTGCCAGCGGGCGACGCTAGCACTGACTGTCGAATTTCCCCCAAAAGGATGAAACCTATCGATTCTTTCTGTTCGTCAGGCTGGGAAATCCCGTTGTGAGCCCCGCGGACCTATATCCCGGGGTATAGGGGCGATTCCGACCGTGGTCAGATCCGCCGACGCCGCGGGACGGTCAGACTTCTCGCATGGACATCGACAACCACCCGGCACCGCAGCCGGCCGCCACCAGCCGCACCCGCATCTGGCTCCGCCGCCTGGCGATCGCCGCCGCGTGCGGCCCGCTCGCTCTGGTCAGTGTCCTGCACACGATGGGGCGCACGGGCGACTTCGGCGTGCTGGGCGAGTGGTACGTGCTGGTCCCGCTGACCGTCGCGGGCCTGTTCGCCTGGGGCCTGATCGAGCGGGCGGTCGCGATCAGCAAGTGAGCGCGGCGAGCAGCTCGGCGCGGCCGCTGACGCCGGTCTTGCGGTAGATCGCCTTGAGGTGGTCGTTGACCGTGTACGGCGACAGCCGCAGCCCGGTGGCGATCTGCTTGGCGGCCCGCCCGGCGCGCACCTGGTCGAGGACGGTCCGTTCCCGCGCGGTGAGGTCGTGCCAGGCCGCGAACGCCGGGAGCAGCTGGTCGGCGGCGGCCGGTTGGATCGTGACGACCAGCGCGGCGTCGAGGGGCTGGGCGTGCATGGCGAGCCAGCCGCCACCGGCCGGGATGCGGGTGAGCGCCTCGCCGCCGGTGCGCCGCGCGGCGTACACGACGCTCCACAGGTTGGCGAAGAGCGTGTCGTCGTCGGTGGCCGCGGACGGCGGGAGCAGCCGGGCCAGCCAGGCGCGGCCGGCGGCGGTCGGGCGTACCCCGTCGTCGGCCTCGACCACGACGACACCGGGAGCGCACCGGTGGGTGAAGGGGCGCGGCGGGCGGCTGGTGACGAAGTTCTTCAGGGCGACGGCCAGCGGTGCGGACAGTCGCTCGGCGCGGTCGGCGTCGGCCGGGGAGAAGGGCCGGCTGCCGCGTTCGCGGAGCAGGGTGAGGGTGCCCCAGGTGATGCCGGCGTGGACCAGGGCGACGCGTAGCTCGCTGCCGAAGCCGTCGGCGGCCATCAGGTCGTGCAGGCGTTCGCTGTGGTGTTCCGCGCGGGCACCGGTGCCCAGCACGCCGACGCGCCGGCCCGCGCCGGTCAGGGCGGCCAGGGAGTGCAGGTCGCGGCCGCCGGCGTCGTTGATCTCGAGGCGGCGGGCCGCCGACGAGCGGTAGGCGTTCTCGGTCACGGCGAGGCAGCCGACGCCGGTGATCGGATCCAGGGCGCGCAGCTGGTAGCCGTCGTGCGGGACGGTGCGGCCGGCCGTACCCGACACGGCGGAGCCGAAAGCGGCCAGTGACATGCCCTCGAGTCTGCCCACCGGCCATCCCCAGGTCTCGGGATTTTCCGGCGCCGCCGGGCGCGGCAGGCTCGCGGCATGCAACCGTACGAGTACGCCCGCTACGACGCGCTCGGCCTGCGCGGGTTGATGGCCGCCGGCGAGGTGACGCCGGCCGAGGTCGAGGACGCCGCCCGGCGCGCCCTGGAGACCGCGAACGCCGCGCTGAACGGGCTGTCGCTGCCGTTGTTCGCGCGCCCGCTCGCGCACGCCGCGGACGGGCCGTTCGCGGGCGTGCCGTTCCTGCTCAAGGACGGCGGGCCGATGGCGGCCGGTGTCCCGTTCGCGCTGGGCAGCCGCGCCATCCGGCACGCGGTCGCCGGGCACGACAGTGACCTGATGTGCCGGTTCCGGGCGGCGGGCCTGGCCACTCTCGGTCAGAGCACGGTCCCGGAGATGCTGCTCAGTTTCGCCACCGAGTCGGTCCGCTACGGCGTCACCCGCAACCCGTGGGATCTCGACCGGGGTGCCGGCGGCTCCAGTGGCGGTGCGGCGGCGCTGGTCGCGGCGGGCGCGGTGCCGGTGGCGCACGCCAGCGACGGTGCCGGTTCGATCCGGGTGCCCGCCTCGTGCTGCGGCCTGGTCGGGCTCAAACCGAGTCGCGGCCGGGTCCCGTGCGGGCCGGATCTCGGCGAACCGATGTTCGGGATGGCCGCCGAGTTCGTGCTGACCCGCACCGTGCGGGATGCCGCACACCTGCTCGACGCGGTGCACGGCCCCGGCGTCGGCGACAAGTACACCGCGGCGGCGCCGCACCGGCCCTACGCCGACGAGCTGACCGCCGAGCCGGGCCGGCTGCGGGTCGCGGTGACCACCCGGGCCTGGTCGGGTGTGCCGGTCGACGCGCAGGTGGCAGCCGCGGCCGAGCGGACCGCCCAGTTGCTGGAGCGGATGGGTCACGACGTGAGCGAGGCCGCACCGGCGGTGGAGTGGGCCGACGCGGTGCTGGCCTTGCGCGCGGAACTCTCCGCGATCGGCGCGGCGTTCCTGAGTGGCCCCCGGCCACCGGACCCGCACCTGCTGGAGGCGGTCTCCCGGCAGGTGATCGCGGAGACCCGCGGGCTCGGCGCGCTGGAGCTGATCGCCCGGTTGGACGCGCAGAACCGGGTGAGCCGGGCGGTCGGCGCGTTTTTCACCCGCTTCGACCTGCTGGTGACGCCGACGCTGGCGCAGCTGCCCGCGCCGCACGGCACGCTGCGCTACGACGATCCGTTGCAGTCAGTCGCCGGATGGCTCGAGGTGATGCTCGGTTACGGACCGTTCACGTCGGTGTTCAACGTCAGCGGTCAGCCCGCGGTGAGCCTGCCGCTCGGGCACAGCGCCGAGGGGTTGCCGATCGGGGTGCAGGTCGTCGCCGGTCACGGCCGCGAGGACCTGCTGTTCCAGGTCGCTGCGCGGCTCGAGGAGGCCGCGCCGTGGCAGGAGCGGATGGCGTACGCCTTCGTCGCGCGCCCGACCCCGCTCGCGTGCGCCGCGGAGCCGGGTGCCTAGGCTCGCGGCATGGTTGACGTGAGCCCGCTCGGACAGTTCCTGCGCGCGCGCCGGGCGCAGGTCGACCCGGCCGAGACCGGCCTGCTCACCGGCGGGAACCGCCGGGTGCCGGGCCTGCGCCGGGAGGAGGTCGCCGTGCTGGCCGGGGTCAGCGCCGACTACTACGCCCGCCTCGAACAGGGCCGCGAGCGGCACCCCTCGCCGCAGATGCTCGCCGCGATCGCGCGGGCGTTCCGGTTCGACGCGGACACCCGCGGTCACCTGTTCCGGCTGGCCGGGCTCAGCCCGGGTGACGCGCCGGCCACCGCCGGTGACCGGGTGCACCCGGCGCTGCTGACCCTGATGGACGGGTTCCCGCGGGCGGCCGCGTACGTGTTCGGCCCGGCGTTCGACGTGCTGGCGGCCAACCCGCTCGGCGCGGCGTTGCTGGCGCCGTTCGGTGAGCGGCCCAGCATGGTGCGGGTGGTCTTCACCGACCCGGGCGCGCCGGCGTTCTTCGACGACTGGCCGGCCGCGGCCGACGCGGTGGTCGACGCGTTGCGCCGCAACTCCGGGTTGTTCCCGGCGGATCCGGACATCCTGGCCGTTGTGGAGGATCTCGCGGATCGCGCCGAGTTCACCGGGCGCTGGGCGCGGCAGGGTGTCGGTGCGCTGCCGCGCACCGACAAGACCTTCCACCATCCCGAGGCGGGCCGGATCGACCTGACCTATCAGACCTTCGACGTTCGTGATGCGCCCGGCCAGCAGCTGCAGGTCGGCACGGCGGCGCCCGGCAGCCGCAGCGAGCAGGCCCTGACGTATCTGGGCGCGGTCACCACGCGGGTGCGCGCCGGGTAGCCGGCGGCTCAGGCGTCCTCGACGTCGGCGAAGACGATGCGCACCCCGCCGGTGGCCAGTTCGAAGACCTTGGCGACGAACGTCGCCGCCTGCGGGGTGGTCACCGCGGTGCTGGCCGTGTCGTAGTCGGCGAAGTACAGGTCGAGCAGGCGGTAGGCCGGGGTGGGGCTGCCGTCCTCCTTGGGCCACACTTTCGCGCTCTCCACCCGCCGGATCCCGGGCAGTTTCCTCGCCAGGGTCACCTGCTCGTGGTGGTCGGCCTCGAACGCCTCCGGGTCCTTGGGGTTGTCGTAGATGACGGTGATCTTCGTGGGCATGGTCCTGGACCTTTCTAGTCACGTTTCCATTCGGCGTTGGTGGGGATCGACTTGTTGGCGATCACGACCTCGATGATCGAGGGACTGCTCGAGTTGGCCAGGGCGCCGGTCATCGCGGTGCGCAGTTCCCCGTACGTGCCGACCTTCCAGCCCTGGCAGCCGAAGACCTCCGCCAGTTTGCTGTAGTTCCACGGGTGCAGGATGCACGACTTGTAGAACGACCGGTTGCTGGCGAAGACCGACGCGTCGGCCAGCCACTGCTCCACGCCGTAGACCCCGTTGTTGATCACGAAGATGATCGGGTTGAGGCCGAAGCGGGTCTGCGTGGACAGACATTGCGCGCTCATCTGGAATCCGCCGTCGCCGGAGAAGACCATCACCCGTTTGTCGTCGTTGTTGGCCAGGCAGATGCCGGTCGCGGCCGGTCCGATGTAGCCGATCGCCGAGTACGACGACTGGGCGATGAACCCGCCCGCGCTGGGCACCTTGAGCAGCAGGCTGCCGAAGTAGTTCAGGCTGGCGTCGCTGCCCACGATGGTGTACTCGTCGACGTACTGCGGAATGAAGTCGTAGAACCCCTGGTAGGTGATCGCGGTGTCGGACGCGGCGACCGGCGCCACGCCGTGCGCCTGCACCTGCGGCCACTTCAGGTTGTCCCGGCTGACCTTGCCGGCCAGCAGCCCGTCGATCAGGTGCTCCAGTGAGACCTGCGGGCTGAAGTAGGTGCCGTACTTGACGGTGTCCAGCGAGACGAAGGCGGTCTTGTCGTAGTCGGTTTCCCAGCCCAGGGTGTTGAGGTCGGTCAGCCAGACACCCAGGGCCAGGATGAAGTCGGCGTCCTCGGCCAGGTCCTTGACCGCCGCCGAGGACGCCTGCCCGTCGAACACTCCGGCGAACAGGGTGTCGTCCTCGTCCAGGACCGCCTTGCTGAGCAGCTCCGAGACGTACGGGATGTTCAGCTGGTGCAGCAGGGTGGACGTCTTCTCGTGCAGGCCGAGGCGGTCGACCTCCACCCCGACCCAGATCAGCGGCTTGCTCGCGCTCTCCAGCTTGCGGTTGATCTGTTCGACGGACTGTTCCAGGTTGGCCGGATCGGACATGATCCGGGCCGGTCGCAGGGTGCCCTGCGGCGGCTGGCAGCTCAGGTCGACCATGTCCTCGAGCAGCTCGATGTAGACCGGCCGCTTCTCGCTGATGCACTGGGTCAGCGCATAGTCGATGATCATCGGTGCGAGGTCCGGGTTGTCGACCCGGACCGCCGCGACGGTCAGGTGTTCGAAGGTCTGCAGGTCGGTCTCGCGCCCGCTGATGAAGTGGTGCGAGCTGAAGCCGGTCTGCTCGAACGCGAGCGTGCGCTTGATGCTCGGCGTGCCGTTGATCAGGACGACGGGCACCTTCTCGACGAAGGCGCCCGCGATCGCGTTCACCGCGGACAGTGCGCCCGCGGAGTAGGTGACGCACAGGGCGCCGATGCCGCGGATCCGGGCGTAGCCGTCGGCCGCGAACCCGGCGTTCAGCTCGTTGACCTCTTCGATGACCTCGATCTGGCTCTGCTGGACGTAGCGGTTGACCCATTCGATGGAGTAGTCGCCGGCGATCGAGAACAGGTGTCCCAGTCCCAGCTCGCGTAGCCGATCGACCAGGTACCGGCCGACCGTGTAGTCGGTGTTCATGGTTGGCTGCCCTCCGTGCTCGTTCGCCAGTGACGTGACGTTCAGTAGTCCCCCGCGCCGTCGAACAGCCGGGGCAGGTAGATGTCGAAGATGCCCGGGCACCGGCGTTCGGGGTAGCGCTGGATCAGGTATTCCTGGAAGGACTTGCCGGTCACCCCGTCGGCGATGGCCTGCCCGGCCGCGGCGAGGTACTCGATGTTGCGGGCGACCTCGTTCTTGTCCGCCGGCAGGCCGTGGCCCGGCATGAACAGGTCGTAGTCGGCGAGCAGCATCCCGCTCAGCACCCGGATCCACGTGTCGATGTTCTTCGTCAGGTACAGGTGCGTCCCGCTGTAGATCAGGTCCTGGACGAAGTACACCCCCGATTCCGGGAGCCGGATGGTGAGCGCGACGTCGATCTCGGTCTCGGTGACCCGGTCGAACTGGTAGCGGACCCCGTCGATGACGTCCTCGCCCGGCGCCACGGCGTGCTGCGGGACGACGATCCGGGCCGGGGCGAGATCACCGAGCTTCCCGTGGTCCTTGCGGGAGTCCTCGCCGTGCTCCCGGACGAAGTCGATGGTCTCGGGCAGGGCGTGCACGGCGACGTCGGTGAACGCGGTGCCCAGCCCGAACCAGTGGTCGGGGTGGCGGTGCGAGAGGTACACCCGGTCGATCGGCTTGCCGAGGCTGTCGGCGTAGGCGCGGAACCTCGTCGCGTACGGGGCGAGGAACTGCGCGTCGACCAGGACGAGCCGGGTGCGGCTCTCGACGATGTGGGTGGCGTTGGCGATGTTGCCGCCGGTGAACGCCGCGACGAACGTGTGGATGCGTACGTCGCCGGCCTCACGGACCACCATCACGACGGGTTCGGGCAGCGGGGTGGGCATCAGGAACCTCCGGTGCCGGCCGGGACGGCGGCGAGGTGCTCCCGGAACGTGGCCAGCGCGTCGCGTGCGACGTCGTAGGCGCTGGGGCGGTGCGGCTCGGGGGTGTCCTCGCCGGGGCGCCAGAAGCGCCGGCGCGCCATCCGCATCGAGCTGACGAACGGCGGGACCGCGTTGAACACCTCGATCAGGTACGGGCCGTGGTAGACCGGGGCGAGCTCGCCCAGCATCAGCTCCCACGGGATCCAGCTGTCTTGCACCGCGCCCCGGTCGGGTGCCGAGATGTGCACGTAGAACAGCCGGTTCTGCCGGGCCGCGCGGGCCACGTTGCGTTTGAACACCTCGGGACCCTGGCTCTCCATCAGCACCTGGGCGGTGTCGACGGTGACACCGCCGGGCAGGCTGCCCGGCGCGTCCTCGACCGTGTCGAGGAAGTCCAGCACCTCGGAGACCATGTTCGGTGGTGGGGTCTCCCAGCTCTTCACCGGTTCGATCGCGAGCCGGACCTGTTTGCGGGAGGCGTACTCGGCCAGCTCCTGGAAGGCCGGGCGGGCCGCCTCGTAGCGGGGCGTCATCCAGTCCTGCAGGTCGTCGCTCCAGATCTGCTCGCCGAGGTCGGTGAGCGGGAAGACGCCGTACGGGTAGAGGAACGGCCCCGACATGATCGATTCGCCGCCCAGCACCCGGGTGATGTCGACCCGGGACTTGAGGTAGGCCAGGGCCTGCCGGCGCTGCTCCTCGTACGGTGAGGTGATGTCGAAGGTCCGGGTGGTGCCGACATTGGTGGTGAACTTCGTGTCCTGCAACCCGGCCTCGTCGAGCGCCTTGCGCAGGTGGACGTAGCTGTTGAGCTCGAGGTGCGGGTCGGTGCCGGCCGGCGGCGGCGCGATGTGCACGTCGAAGCCGTCGTAGCCGATCTCGGTCAGCGCCGTGAGGTGCCCGATCAGGGTCCGGGTGTAGTCGGCGTCGTCCGGGCGCAGGTCGGCGGTGAACATGAAGAAGCTGAAGTAGATCTTGGGCATGGTCACCACCCCAGGACGTCGGCGAGGTAGGCGCGGGCCTTCATGGCGTACGCCAGCGGGTTTGCCTTGTTCGGGTCCTGCTCGGCCTCCACGACCAGCCAGCCGCGGTAGTCGGCGTCGGCCAGCACCTCGAAGATGGGCCGGAAGTCGATCGCGCCGTCGCCGGGCACGGTGAACACCCCGAGCTCGACACCCTGCTGGAAGGACAGGCCCTGCTCCCGGACCTGGCTGACCACCTCGGGCCGCACGCTCTTCATGTGCACGTGGCCGATCCGGTGTGCGTACGCGCGGGCCAGTTCCAGCGGATCGTCGCCGGCGAACGCGGCGTGGCCGGTGTCGAGCAGCAGGAAGACCAGGTCCGGATCGGTCGAGGCCATCAGCCGGTCGATGTCGTCGCGGGTCATCACGCCGGTGCCCATGTGATGGTGGTAGCTGAGCTTCATCCCGGCCGAGTTGGCGATCTTGCCGAGGGTGTCCAGGCCCGCCGTGAGGGCGTCCCACTGGGCGTTGCTGAACACCGGGCGGTTGGCGAACACGTCGACCGGCAGCAGGTGCGACGAGGCGCCGAACTCGGCCACCACCAGCTCGTCGCCACCCAGCGCCTTGATCGTCGCCAGGGTCTGCTCGAAGCTGTCGACGGTCTTCTGGTACATCTTGCCGATCGTGAAGTAGGTGCTCGTCCACGGTTCGGACACGCGCAGCCCGCGCAGGTCGAGGGCGGCCTTGAGCTCGGCCGGATCGGACGGGTACTTGTGCCCGATGCTGCAGCCCTGGAAGCCGGCCAGCGCCATCTCGCTGACCGCCTGACCGAACGGGATACCGGCGTCGATGGTCGGGAAGTCGTCGTTCCACCACAGGGTGCAGCAGACGCCCAGCCGCACCCGGTCCGGGCCGAGCCGGCCGGCCAGGTCAGTCATCTTCTCGCGCCTTTCAGGTAGCGGTCGTCGATGCGGGGCGGCTCGGCCCAGGACCCGAAGCCGGGTGCCTTCGCGCCGGGCGGGTTCGCCCCGATGGCCCGCCACAACAACCCCTCCTGGTACGAGGCGGCGGTGACGGTGGAGGTCTGTGCCGCGCTCTGCGCCCCGTAGCTGTCGGTCCACTCCGGGGGCAGGCCGTACCAGGTCCCGGCGTACCAGAGCTTGATCACGTTGCGGGCCACCGGGCCCAGGCAGTCGTCGCTGAAGATCCGGTACCGCAGGGCGCGGTCGAAGCCGTCCGGGTCGCCGGCGGCCTCGGCCCGGGCCGCCTTGTGCGCGGCGAACAGCGCGGTGACCACGGCGTCGCCGCACGCGCCGCGCAGCTTGGCCAGGTACGGGCTGCCCAGCCCGGTGCCGAGCAGATCGGTCTCGCCGAACGCGGTGAGGTCGACCGAGAAGGCGATGAAGTCGTCGAGCGAGGGCGCGGTCATGACAGCGCTCCGCCGGTGCCGGCCACCTCGAAGGTCGGGCCGGCGTGCAGGCCGTCACTGCCGGGCAGCGGATTGCGGATCAGCCGGTTGAAGCTGTCACGCAGCCGGAACATCCACCAGACGGCGTCCTGCAGCCGGTCCGACTCCCCGTTGAACGCCCGAGTCAGCAGCGTGAGGAACTCGCCGTAGTCGGTGTTGAACGCCGCGGCCGCGGCGGCCAGCTCGGAGCCGGGCGGATAGTCGGCGAGCTTCGGGCTCACCTTGACCCTCCAGACCTCGTCCCAGTCGATGTCGAGTTCCGGGCCCGTCGGCGCGTCGGCCTTGTCGCCCCGCTGGTAGTAGCGGCCGAACTGCAGTTGCCGGAACCGGTAGTAGTGGGCCAGTTCGCCCTCGGCGTCGTAGACACCGGTGTCCAGCCCTTCGCCCTGCTCCGAGATGAGCTGCAGGGCCCGGCAGGCCGACGCGAGGTCGTGCACTGGGATGATCATGCCGCCGCCGGAGTAGAACTGTTCCGGCCCGACCTGGCGCGACTCGTCGCCGCTGAACAGCTTCGGGTCCTCCGCGGCCAGCCGCTGGAGCCCCTCCATGATCTCCTCGTAGAACTCGCCGATGCTGTAGAACCGGATACCGGTCGCCGTCGGGCTCTGCACCAGCAGGGACTCCTCGGGGCGGACCGCCATCAGGCGGGCCTGCGGGTCCGGCGCCTTCCGCGGGCGTTCGATCTTGCAGAACGTCTCCACCGCCTCGGGCGAGAACGGGCGCAGGTCCACGGTGAAGTCGTCCTCGCCGTCCGGCAGGTAGGCCGGGTAGGACGGCACGAAACCCGGGCGGGTCAGGTCGGGACTGCCGCCGACGGCGTTCATGACGTTGGCGACCAGGGTCAGGTGCAGCATCTCCTCGACCGCGGTGACCCGGATGATGTGGGCCGCGTCGGAGTTGGTGGTGGAGTGGATCGAGTAGTAGGCGGTCAGGTAGACCGGGATCGTGGCGTGCTCCAGCGCCAGCGCGGCGTCGAGGTATCTGATCAGGTCATCGCGGCTGTTGATGGTCGGGTCGGTCACCGGCCTGCCTCCTCGCGGTGAGACGGCGCGCCCGCGGTGGCCAGCTGGACGGGCGCCTGCTCGCGGTCGAGCTGGGTGAGCATGGCCCGGGCGCTGCGCCGGCAGAGCGCGGCGATGGTCAGGGTGATGTTGGAGGTGCCGACGGTCGGGAAGCTGCCGCCGCCGACCAGGAACAGGTTCTGGTGGTCCCACGAGCGCTGGTCGGCGTCGACGACCGAGGTCGCCGGGTCGGAGCCCATCATGTGCGTACCGGCCAGGTGGTTGCCGCCGCGGATCTCATAACCCTGACCTTCGTACGTGGCATAGCCCCAGAAGTTCGGGTCGTAGTCGGTGTGGTCCTCGGCGCCGAGCCGGGCGAAGATCCGCTTGGAGAGCTGCCGGGCGTAGGCGACGCCGCGCATGGTGTAGTCCGGGATGGCGTACGTCAGGATCGGCCGCATGTTGCCGAGACGGTCGGTGTACGACGGGTCGACGGTGATCCGGTTGCTCGGGCTGGCCGGCACCTCGACCATGAACGCCAGCAGCAGCTGGTGCGAGACCCGGTCGACCAGAGCCTGCCGCAGGCTCTCGCCGTAGCGGCCGCCGTTGTCGACCAGGTCCAGCAGGTCGGTCATCGGCGCGCCGCGCGACCAGCCCCAGCCGTCGTTGTGGATGTCGACGGCGAACGCGGCCTGGTTGCGCCGGAACCGGCCGCCGCGCAGGTCCGAGATGCCGCCGGTGCAGTTCGTGCCGCGGAACGTGCCGGCCACCTCCGGGAGCAGCCCCCAGGTCAGCAGGTACGCGTGGTCCATGAAGTTGCGCCCCATCAGGCCGCTGGAACTGCGCAGGCCGGACGCGAGCATCAGCCGCGGGTTCTCGACCGCGTTGGTGGCCAGCACGTACAGCCGGCCCCGGGCCCGTACCGTGGTGAAGGCCTTGCTGTCCGGGCGTTTGTAGCGGCGGTACTCGATCTCCTGGACCCGGCCGGTCTCCGGGTCGACGTGCACCCGGTACGCCACGGCCTGGGCGATCAGGTCCACCCGCCCGCTCTCCAGCGCGACGGTGAGCGTCTTGCCGGCGTGGTACTTGGCCTGCACCGGGCAGATCGGCACGCAGTTGTTGTTGCCCTGGCAGCGCTCACCGACCTCGACCTGGTAGGTGCTCACCGCCCCCTGCGGGACGAAACCGTTGCCGCCGTCGTACGCCGGGTTCGGTATCCCGTTGCGGCCCTGCGGGAACGGCCGGACCCGCAGCCGGGTCTGCTCGCCGTCGAGCTCGACCGGCATCCCGTCGACGTCCTTGGCGACCATCCGGTCGAGGTAGGACAGTGGCAGGCCCTTCATCGGGTAGACGTAGCGCTCGTCGAAGGTGATGCCCAGGAACGACTGGTCCTCGACGTCGGCCGACACACCGATCACCCGTTCCGCCTCGGCGTAGTACGGGGCGAGGTCCTCGTAGCTGAGCGGCCAGTCGACGCCCTCGCCGTACAGGGTGCGCATCCGGAAGTCGTCGGGCAGCATCCGCGGCGTCTTGCCCTCCCAGTGCATGGTGGTGCCGCCGAGCACCCGGGTGTAGGTGGTGTCGCTGGCCAGCGGGCCGCTCTGCACGAGGTAGGCCGAGGTGTCCGGCGCGCCGGGCGCGATCCGGCGGGTGTCGGTGCCCCGGGGCATCGGCGCGGCCAGCGACACCGGGTACGGGGCCTGGTTGTCCTTGCTCGTCGAGGAGTAGAACCGGTCCAGGTAGCTCTCGTAGCCGCGCAGGGTGAGGTCCTCGGCCGGGCCGGCCTCCAGGATCAGCACCCGTTTGCCCGCCTCGCTCAGCTGGGCCGCGATGATCGACCCCGCGATGCCGGCGCCGACGATGACCACGTCGTAGAGGACTTCGGCGGCGGCGTCCTTGTCGGTGCGCTCCGTCGCGCCCTGCGGGAATTTCACGAACATGAGGCAGTCACCCCTTCTGACCGGTCCGCGCGACGCGGGGCCCGTGCGACGGGACCCGCGTGGCGGACTGTTTGGTGATCACACCGCGGTGGCGCGGGCCCGCAGCGCGGACAGGTAGGAGGCGTAGCTCCAGGTCAGGTTGTTGACGCTGCGCTCGTAGCCGGTCGTGCCGTCGAACTGCTCGGACAGCGCGAAGTCGTCGCTGTGATAGATGACCGCCTGCACCATGGCGTCACCGGTGGCGACCAGGGCACGGGCCGCGGCGTCGGCGGGTGTCGACGCGTCGATGCCGGACTGGGCGAAGAACGGGCGCGACAGCTCGTCGAAGGGCAGCGGGGTGCCCGCCTTGATCTCGGTGGCCAGCGTGTAGTGCAGCTCGGCCATGTTGCAGGTGGTCAGCGCCCACGGGTGACCGCCCGGCTTCGGGTGGCTGGTGTCGCCGTCGTACGTGTCGGCGGGGTAGCGGCCGAACAGCGGGCCCAGGCCCAGCTCCCGGTCGGTCTTGTTGATCGGGTAGAACGCGCTGCCGCCCTCCTCCCACTGCGCCCGCAGCTGCGCGGCGGTGGCCAGCATCTTCGTGTCGGTGCAGGGCACCGCGCCGTACACCGACGCCTGGACGATGTCGATGTTCGGGTCGTAGCCGTACATCACCGGGTGCCGCGGTGACGGCGCGCCGCCGTCGCCGGGGATGGTCATCATGCTGATGTAGATGTTGCCGTCCCAGTGGCTGTCGAGGGCCTGGCGCAGCCACTCGATGGCCGGCTGGATCCCGTTCGGCTTGTCGACCCCGGCGACCGAGGTGGCCAGCACCGTCTCGAAGCAGCGCAGCTGGGCGGAGCGGGCGAAGAAGCTGTAGCCGATGTGCTCCTCCCACAGGTTCGTGGTGGGGTCTTTGTACGTGGCGAGCAGGAACTCGACGTTCGCGTTGACCAGCGCCACCGCGGTCTTCTGGGTGCCGGGGTCCAGCCGGTCGAACGCGGCCAGCAGCGTGATCGACTGCAGGGCCGGTCCGTCGTTCTGCTCGGTCCACGGCCGCGGCTCGCCGGCGATAGTGAAACACGCGTGGCCCTTGGTCGGGCGCGCGTTGGCGAAGCACAGGTCGGCGAACTCGACGTACTCGTTGAGCGTCTGGTCGGACAGCCCCAGGTGGGTCGGCATCTCGGCCTTGACCACCTCCATGGCGGTGATGGCGCCGTCGCGGACCCAGTTGAAGACGTAGTTCTCGTCGACCCGGGGCGTGTTGGCCGGGAACGACGGCGCGGCGATGATGCAGCCCGGCTTGGAGTCCTTGGAGTAGTCCCCGGGCGTCTGCGGATCGCTGAACGTGAATCCGTAGCTGGCGATGTTGCGCGACATCAGCGCGTACATCAGCGGCACGAGCGACGGGAGATCGATGGACCCGGGCGCGATCGAGTTCTGCACGCGGGCCTGCGGCTGGTAGATGGCTTCCGAACGGTTGGTACGGGCGGGCATTGTCGCATTGGTGGCGGGATCGGACATTCTCTGCACGCCTTTCGCATTTCGGGCGCACTGATATGTCACCGGGTCGCGAGAGAGCGCCGATGGTCATCTGGTGCGCGAGTTATGGGTGCACGAAACGGGCGGGGCGTAATCCGGGCCGGAGCTGACAATGAATGGCGGCGTCCGGGGATGCGGCGGGAATTCCCGCATCCCAGGCAGGTGTAACAGCGGCGGCCGGCACGCCGCCGCTGATTCTCCACGCGTGTTCAAAAGGAAACGTACAGCTCTTTCAAACCTTTGAAACCGACAAATCGAGGACAGTTTCTTTCGTCCTTTGCAAGACCTCGTCTTCTGTCACCGTGATCGGTCTTTCGCCGTGGAGATCGGACCGGACTACGGCAGTGATCCCGGATCCAGGGTGGCGCGCTTGACGTTTTCGGACAGCCGTTTGCAGGACAGATTCGGCGACGCGTAGCCGCGGTGCTCGATCACCCAGAGCAGCGGCCGCCTGCCGGAGGGCTGGACCCGGTTCAGGTGGCAGAGTTCGCGATACCGGATCCCGGCGGTCGGTATGCGGCGCAACCGGCGGTCGCCGGCGGTCACCACGGTGGTCCACGGTTCCGCGTCGCTGAGCACGTGACCGACGATCTGCCGGCACCCGGGCGCGTCGAGCAGGGTCACCGGGCGGCCGGCGAAATCCGTGGCGCCGATCGTCATGGCGCACCGGGGGCCCTGCTCGTAGACGACGACCTCGACCGGCAGCCAGAGGTTCGTCATCGTCTGCAGCAGGATGGCCAGCACCATGATCAGGAAGGTGGGCAGGACCATCCGGAACGTGATCAGACGGCGCCAGTGCCGCGCCGCCGCCTGCCGGACCGCCCCGGCGGCGCGCGGCCGGGCGGGCGCCGGTTTGCGCAGCATCAGCAGCGCGTCGCCCACGGTCGACAGGGCGAACAGGCCCAGCATGATCCCGGCGACGATCAGCGTCTCCTGCCAGAGGTACGGCCACGGCGACGCGCCGACCGCGACCACCGCCACCCCGAGCGCCAGCATGATCACGAACGGGGGACCGCCGGTGCGCCACTGGTGCAGCGCGTAGACCACCAGCGCCAGCGCCAGCAGCGGGAAGAGCTGATAGCTGTACGACACCATCGACCCGAGGAACACGTTGATCGGGGCGGTGGTGAGCAGCGCCGCCGCCGTGGTCAGCGAGAAGTACGCCGCGGCATAGGCCTTGAGCATGGTGAACGCGATGAGCGCGACGGCGCCGTAGGTGGCGGCGTGCTGCAGATCGGGCAGGCCGCCGCCCGGCCGGCCGGTGTGGTGCTGTTCCGGTTCGCGGTCCGGTTCGCGCTCCGGTCCCATCTCGACCACCGCCGATGCGTCAGGCCGGCATCCACGCTACCGGCGCGCACCTTGGCGCAACAGAGCCGGCCCGTCGTTTCAGGACTCGTAGCGGAACCGGGAGACCAGGGTGTGCAGGTCGCTGGACATCCGGGCCAGCTCCGCGGTGGCCTGCTGGGCCTGGCCGACGCCGTCGGTGGTGTGCTGGGCGGCCAGCGCGACGGTGGTGACGTTCGCGGCGATGCCCTCGGTGCTGATCGCCGTGTCGGCGATGCTGCGGTTCATCTCGGCGGTGGTCGCGGTCTGCTCCTCGACGGCCGCGGCGATCGTGGTCTGGTACTCGTTGACCCGGGCGATGACCGTGGCGATCTCCGCGATGGCCAGCACCGCGTTCTCGGTGCCGCAGCGGATCGCGTCGACGCGGCGGGTGATGTCCTCGGTGGCCCGGGCGGTCTCCTGGGCCAACTCCTTGACCTCACCGGCGACGACGGCGAAACCCTTGCCGGACTCGCCGGCCCGGGCCGCCTCGATGGTGGCGTTGAGGGCCAGCAGGTTCGTCTGCGCGGCGATCGACGTGATCGTCGCGACCACCTCGCTGATCTCGCGGGACGACTGGCCGAGCGTGGTGATGGTGGCGTTGGCGGCCTCGGCCGCCTGCACCGCGGACGCGACGACCGCGGTGGCCTGACCGGTCGACTGGGCGATCTCACGGATCGAGGCGCCCATCTGCTCGCTGCCGGCCGACACGGTCTGCACGTTGAGCGACACGTGCTCGGTGGCCGCGGCGACCGCCTGCGCCTGGGCCGCCGACTCCTCGGCGGACGCGGCGATCTGGTCGGCGGTGCTCGACACCTGCTCCGCGGCGGCGGCCAGCGACGTCGCCGACCCGTCGATGGTGCGCATCGCGGTGCCCAGCGCGCTCAGGCTCTGCCGCAGCGCGGTGGCCATCGCGGCGATCTCGTCGCGGCCGGTGACGGTCACCGGCGAGGCCAGGTCACCGTCGGCCAGCAGGACCAGCCGCCGCCGGACGCTGTCGACCGGCCGGGTCACCGACCGCGTGACGACCAGGGCCAGCCCGGCGGCGATCAGCGCCGCCACCGTCCCGGCACTCCAGATCAGGGCGTCCCCGGTGCGCTGCGCCGCGGTGGCGCTGCTGCGCGCGGCGGCGAAGTCGGCGCCGGCGGCTGCCGCGACCGTGTCCAGGTGCGTGCCGATCTGCTGGAAGATCTCGATCTCCTGACCGATCACGAGCACGTTCGCCGCGGTGCGCGCCGCCGTGGTGTCCCGTCGGTACAGCGCGGCGATCTGCGTGTCGACGGTCAGGAACTGCGCGGCCAGCGCCGCGATGCTCTGCAGCTCGGTGCGCGTCGCCGTGCTCGTGGCGCTCGTGGTCGCGGTGGCCACCGTCGTCTGGAACGTCCGGATCGAGGTGAGGAACGCCGCGCGTGACGCCCCGCTGTCCTGCGCGGCGTCCGCGACCCCGCGCAGGGCGTCGAACGCGTACGCGGTCTGCCAGCCGTTGAAATCGGCGGACGAGAACTTCGCGTCCTTGAGCAACTCGACGAACTGCTGGGTCTGCTCCATCCGGCTGGCCGCGGCGCCCTGCCGCGCCGCGGTGAGGATCGCGGTCGCCATCACGACGAGCAGCAGCACGATGACAGTGGCGAAGGCAGTGGCCAGGCGTGCACCGAGTCGCAGCCGGTTCAGGAAGGTCACTGTCGCACTGTCGGCGGACCCCGCCGACATTTGATGACCGTTGCGTAGTTGTCAGGGAGCAAAGGCCGCGGAGTGCACTGCAGGGCGCCGGCCCGCAGCGCTTGCCTGGACCGAACGGTCCGGCGACGGGATAGGCTCCGCCGATGAGCGACACACCGCCGGCGGAGCCGCCCCGCAAACGCCGGAGGAGCGCGCAGGGCGAAGCGACCCGGCGGCGGATCCTCGAGGCCGCCGACGAGCTGATGTTCAAGCGCGGCGTCACCGCGACGAGCATCGACGACATCCTGCTCGCGACCGGCACCAGCAAGTCGCAGCTGTACTCGCACTTCGGCGACCGGGAACGGCTGGTCCGTGCCGTCGTCCGCCACCGCGGCGACGTGGTGCTCGAACGCGAACACGGCCGGCTGCAGCGGCTGAGGACGTTCTCCGGGCTGGTCCGCTGGCGAGACGCGCTGGTCGAGGCGAACAAGCTCAACGGCGGCGCCTTCGGCTGCGGGCTCGGCTCGATGGCCGCCGAACTCGCTGATCAGGACGAGCAGTCCCGGGTCGCCCTCGCCGAGACGTTCGCGCGCTGGCAGCAGCTGCTGTCCGACGGCTTCGTCCGGATGCAGAAGAGCAACGTGCTGCGCGACGACGCCGACCCCGAGACGTTGGCGACGTTTCTCATGGCGGCGCTGCAGGGTGGTTACCTGCTGGCCGAGGCCGCACACAGCGTCGCGCCGATGGCCGTCGCGCTCGACATGGCGTTGGAGCAGGTCAGGTCGTACCTGGTGAGCACCCCGGCTGCATGAACTCGCCGCTGCCGGCCGGGACGCCCCCACCACGGGGCATCCCGGCCGGCGCCAGCGCTCAGCGCGCGGTGTTGAGCGCGATCACCTTGGCGATCAGGCCGTTGCCCGGGAAGTCGAGCATCAGCATGCCGGTGCGGACCACCGGGGTGTGCACCTCCGGGCCCTCGTTCAGGTAGGTGAGCAGGAACGGGTTCACGCCCTGCACGCCGTACGCGCCGCCGGCCACCTGCTGGGGCTGGGCGAAGATGCTGGAACCGCTGGCGAAGTTGACGTACATGGTGCCGCGGTCGGCGGCGCTGGTGACGTCCAGGAAACGGCGGACCTGGTCGCGTTTGGTGGTGATCGCGCCGACGCTGGAGACCGTGTACTCGTCCTGGACGTAGGTGGACGAGCCGTCGTGCCAGCCGGCGAACTGGGACAGGCCGTAGTGCTCGATCACGCCGCCACGGGGTCCGTTCAGGACGGCCAGCACCACCCTGCCGCGCACGGCGGCCAGCGACGGGGTGGCGGCGCCGGTCGCGCGGGTCACCGACGGCTGCCAGAACAGGTTCGGGTACCGGGCCGTGTAGCTGTCGAAGATGTCGGCGAAACCGGCCTGCCCGGACACGTCGGTGCACGAGCCGAGCTCGC
The DNA here is from genome assembly GCF_001509495.1 of Actinoplanes awajinensis subsp. mycoplanecinus. Lineage (NCBI taxonomy): Bacteria > Bacillati > Actinomycetota > Actinomycetes > Micromonosporales > Micromonosporaceae > Actinoplanes > Actinoplanes awajinensis. The sequence goes on from NZ_LLZH01000279.1 coordinate 18,675, forward strand.
CGGTGCACTCCTGCTTGAGCCGCAGCACCACCGTCTCGCCCGGGTGCGCGGCCAGGAACGCGGCGAGCCTGCCGAGCACGTCGTCGAAGTTCGCGTTCTGGTACGTCGCGCCGTGGTGGATGGTGAACGTGTTGCCGGTGTTCACCCGCGCCCGGATGTCGATCATCCGGATGCCCGCGGTGAGCTGCCGGGCCAGGGTGCCGCCGCTGTCGCCGAAGTCCTCCTGGGTCTGGGTGAGGATGCCGCCGTGCGTGGACAGGGTCTCGTGGGTGCCGGGGATGGAGAGCGCGGCCAGACTCGTCGCGCCGGGCAGCGGCGCCATCCAGTCGGGGTTGGTCGCGGCGCTCAGCGTGCGATACGACGCGTCGGCGGCGAGCGCGGGACGTGGTGTGACAACGAGGGCGGTGAGAACGCAGAGCGCGACAGCCAGAGAGCGTTTCATGCGAGTGATTCTCATCTATGCCCGGCGTTCTGGTGAAGACTCGACACGTGAAGATCATCTTTTCGCCATGTGGGGGTCGCTCCGGGTGACGGGGGTGTGCATACGGTCGGTTGCCATGAGTGCGCTGCCCCGCTGGGCCGACCCCGCCGTACCGGAAAAGGAATTGGATCCGCAGGGTCTGAGCCGTCGCGGCATGCTGCGCCGCGCGGGGTTGTTCGGAGCGGCCTTCGCCGCGGCCGCAACCCTGCCCGCAGCGGCCCGGGCGGCCGCGAGCGAGAGCAACGACGAGCAGGAGTTCGTCTACCTGGTCGGCGACCACCACGTGCACACCCAGTACAGCCACGACGCGAAGTACACCCTCGCCCAGGCGGCCCGGCGCGGCGCGCAGCACGGCCTGGACTGGATGGTCTGCACCGAGCACAGCAACCTCGGTCACGACACCACCGGCGCCGCCCTCGAGCACGCCGACATCCTGAACGCCCGCGCCGAGAACCCGCGAACGAGGCCCTGGCCGTCACCGCGATCCGCTGGCTCGCCGCGCAGAAAGCCGCCGGCTACCTCGACGACGCCCTGATCCTGGCGAACCACCCGTCCCGGCTGGGCATCGACTCCCCGCACGAACTGCGCGCCTGGCGCGACGCCGCCCCGGACCTCATGATCGGCATGGAGGGCGCTCCCGGCGCACAGGGCGCGGCCCTGCCCGGGCTACGCGGCGCCACAAGTGTGCGCGGCGAGTACGAGAACAAACCGTCCGCCCAGTCCCACCCCGGCTACCCGGCCGAGGCGTACCTGACCTACGGCGGCTTCGACTGGATGACCGCCACCGTCGGCGGGCTGTGGGACGCGCTGCTCGTCACGGTGGCCGGCTCGTCACGCCCGAACTTTTTCGGCGCGCTGCCCCGGCTCGCCCACCTCGACATGATCCGCGGCGCGGTCACCGGCCGCCCGGCCGACCCCGACACGTGGCGCGCGCCGCAGACCCGGGTCGTGCAGAGCGTCGACGTCAGCCGGCGCACCGGTACCTACACGGTGCGGATCCCGCTCGGCCCGGTCACCGCACCGGGCTACGTGCGGGTGCGCGGCTCGGACGGTCACCGGCACGGCGCCGGCCTGCTGGGTGCCCGCGTCGACCCGCACGGGCCGATCGCGCACCCGCCCGGCGACGGCGATCCGTGGCTCGACACCTGGCTCTACACCAACCCGATCTTCATCGAGGTGGCGTGACAGTGGTGTGGCAGTGGCCACGAAATCGGCAATGGGCCACCACATGGCGTTTCCGGCCCGTAACTTTGAGGGCTGCCCCGGGCGGCTCGGCGCCGTGCGCCTGACAGACGACCAGCCGGGGGCGGAGATGGAGCGCGCACCGGTGACCGTGACCACGGATCTGCGACTGATCGAGCTTGCCGAGACCGAGACCGCTCCGGAGGCGCCGGCACTGTTCCGGTCCCGATCCGCGCCGATACGCCGGACCCTGCTCGACATCCTCGACGCGACAGTACGCGACCACGGCGGCGCCCCGGCCATCGACGCCGGTGGCACCGGGCTGACCTACCGTGAGCTGGCCGGTGAGGTCGAGGCGGTGCGCGCGACGCTGTCCGGGCACGGTGTCGGGGTCGGCGACCGGGTGGGCATCCGGATCTCGTCGGGTTCGGCCGAGCTCTACCTGGCGATCCTCGGGGTGCTCGCGGTGGGCGCGGCGTACGTGCCGGTCGACGCGGACGACCCGGCCGAGCGCGCCGAGCTGGTCTTCGCCGAGGCGGACGTCTGTGCCGTGCTCGGTGACGGGCTGAGTGTGACGCTCCGTCGTACCCCGGACGGCCGCCCCGGACGACCGGAACCGACCGACGACGCCTGGATCATCTTCACCTCCGGGTCGACCGGCACCCCGAAGGGCGTGGCGGTCTCGCACGGCGCCGCCGCCGCGTTCGTCGACGCCGAGGCACAGCTGTTCCTGGTCGACGACGGCACCGAGCCGCTCGGGCCGCCCGACCGGGTCCTCGCCGGCCTGTCGGTGGCCTTCGACGCGTCCTGCGAGGAGATGTGGCTGGCCTGGCGGCACGGCGCCTGCCTGGTGCCGGCCGCGCGCTCGCTGGTGCGCAGCGGCGTCGACCTGGGCCCGTGGCTGGCCGAGCAGCGCATCACCGTGGTCTCCACGGTGCCGACGCTCGCCGCGCTCTGGCCGGTCGAGGCCCTCGAGGACGTCCGGCTGCTGATCTTCGGCGGGGAGGCGTGCCCGCCCGAGCTGGCCGAGCGGCTCGCGGTCGAGGGCCGCGAGGTCTGGAACACCTACGGGCCGACCGAGGCCACCGTGGTCGCCTGCGCGGCCCGGCTCACCGGTGAGGGCCCGGTCCGGATCGGCCTGCCCCTGGCCGGCTGGGAACTCGTCGTGGTCGACGCCGCCGGTGACCCGGTCGCGATGGGCGGGACCGGTGAGCTGGTCATCGGCGGGGTGGGCCTGGCCCGTTACCTGGACGCCGGCAAGGACGCCGAGAAGTTCGCGGCGCTGCCCTCGCTGGACTGGCCGCGCGCCTACCGCAGTGGTGACATCGTCCGCGCCGAACCCGAAGGACTGCTGTTCCTGGGCCGCGGCGACGAGCAGGTCAAGCTCGGTGGCCGCCGGATCGAGCTGGGTGAGGTCGACGCCGCCCTGCAGGCGCTGCCCGGGGTGGCCGGCGCGGCCGCCGCGGTGAAACGCACCGCGGCCGGCAACCAGCTGCTGGTCGGCTACCTGGTGGCCCGCGACGGCTTCGACCTGGCCGCCGCGACCGAACGGATCCGCGAGCAGCTGCCGGCCGCGCTGGTCCCGCTGCTCGCCGTGATCGACGACCTGCCGACCCGCACGTCCGGCAAGGTGGACCGGGCCGCGCTGCCCTGGCCGCTGGCCGTCGCGGCCGGTGCCGAGGCCGAGCTGACCGAGGCCGAGCAGTGGCTGGCCGGCGGGTGGGAGCAGATCCTCGGGGTACGCCCGGGCGACGGCGGCGCCGACTTCTTCAGCAACGGCGGCAGCAGCCTGAACGCGGCGCAGCTGGTCGCCTGGATCCGGCTGACCTACCCGCAGGTGTCGGTCGCCGACGTCTACCAGAACCCGCGGCTCTCGCAGATGGCGTCGGTGCTCGGCGCGCTGGGCGCGGAGGCCAAGGCGCGCCGCACGGTGCGGCCCACGCCCCTGCGCGCCGGGTTCGTGCAGGCGTTGCTGCTGCTGCCGATGCTCGCGCTGGTCGGGTTGCGCTGGGTCACCGTGCTGGCCGCGGTCGGCAAGGTGCTCGCCCTGATCACCGTCGCGGAGTGGGCGCCGCAGGTCTCCTGGTGGTGGATCGCGGCGGGCTGGCTGCTGCTGTTCAGCCCGGCCGGGCGGATCGCGGTCGCGGCCACCGGCGCACGGATGCTGCTGCGCGGCGTCGGGCCCGGCAAGTACCCGCGCGGCGGGAGTGTGCACCTGCGGCTCTGGGCGGCCGAGCGGCTCGCCGAGCTGACCGGTGCGAACGGTGTCGCCGGCGCCGGCTGGATGATCACGTACGCGAAGCTGCTCGGTGCGCGGATCGGCCGCGACGTCGACCTGCACTCCGCGCCGCCGGTCACCGGCCTGCTGAAGATGGGCCGGGGCGCGGCGATCGAGCCGGAGGTCGACCTGTCCGGCTACTGGGTCGACGGGAACGTGGTGCGGGTCGGCATGGTGCGCGTCGGCGCCGGCGCCAAGGTCGGCTCCCGCAGCACGCTGATGCCCGGCGCCCGGGTCGGCAAGGGCGCGAAGATCGGCGCGGGTTCGACGGTGACCGGCGCGGTCCCGGCCGGTCGGCGCTGGGCGGGCTCGCCGGCCGCCCCGGTCACGGACAAGGACGCCGAGGGCTGGCCGGTGCAGCGCCCGGACCGGCACCGGCTCGGCGCGAAGTTCTGGGTGGCCGCGTACAGCCTGACCGCGCAGCTGCTCGGCCTGGTCCCGGCGGTGGCCGCGCTGCCGGCGCTGGCGCTGCTCGGCTGGGCTGTCGACGGCCGCCCGGCGCTGCAGGCCGCGCTGATCGCCGTCCCCGGCGCCTCGATCGCCTACCTGGTCACCTACGCCCTGGTGGTGCTGGTGTCGGTGCGGGTGCTCAGCATCGGCCTGCGCGCCGGTTTCCACCCGGTGCAGGGCCGGGTGGCCTGGCAGGTGTGGACGACCGAACGCCTGATGGGGATGGCCCGGACCGCGCTGTTCCCGATGTACGCCAGCCTGTTCACCCCGGTCTGGCTGCGCCTGCTCGGCGCGAAGGTCGGCCGCGGTGTGGAAGCGTCCACGGTGCTGGCGCTGCCGGCCATGACGACCGTCGACGACGGCGCGTTCCTGGCCGACGACACCATGGTCGCCACGTACGAACTGAGCCACGGCTGGCTGCGGGTCGCCCCGGCCCGGATCGGCAAGCAGGCCTTCCTCGGCAACTCCGGGATGGCCGCGCCCGGCCGGTCGGTGCCGAAGCGGGGCCTGGTCGGCGTGCTCTCGTCGGCGCCGCACAAGGCGAAGAAGGGCTCGTCGTGGCTGGGCGCCCCGCCGATGCCGCTGCGTCGTACCGTCGAGGCGGCCGACACCAGCCGCACCTTCGCCCCGCCGCTGCGCCTGAAGGTGGCCCGGGCCCTGATCGAGCTGTGCCGGGTCATCCCGGTGATGTGCGCCGGCGCGCTGGCCATCGTCGTGCTCGCGGCGCTGGCGCTGATCTGGCGGACCGGTGGTGGCGGGGTGGCCGTGCTGGCCGCCGGGCCGGTGATGCTGGCCGCGGCGATCGTGGCGGCGCTGACCGCGACGGGCGCCAAGTGGCTGCTGATCGGCCGGTTCACCGTCACCGACCGGGCGCTGTGGACGTCGTTCGTGTGGCGCAACGAGCTGGCCGACACGTTCGTCGAGGTGCTCGCCGCGCCGTGGCTGTTCCGCTTCGCGAACGGCACGCCGCTGCTGACCCTGTGGCTGCGCACGCTCGGCGCACGCATCGGCCGCGGTGTCTGGCTGGAGACGTACTGGCTGCCCGAGTACGACCTCGTCACGCTCGGTGCCGGTGCGACGGTCAACCGGGGGTGCGTGGTCCAGACCCACCTGTTCCATGATCGAATCATGAGCATGGACGAGGTGACTCTGGGCGCGGGCGCCACGCTCGGCCCGCACGGGATCGTGCTGCCCGGCGCGAGCATCGGCGCGCGCACCACGGTGGGACCGGGCTCGCTGGTCACCCGCGGTGACGCCGTGCCCGACGACAGCCAGTGGCTCGGCAACCCCATCGCCGCCTGGTCCGCGACGGCGTCGCGGCGGCGGTGACCCCGCCGGCAGGGCCGGTCGGCGCCACACCGGGCGCCGACCACTCGGCCGACGGGTACCTGCCCCGGCACGGCAACGGCGGCTACCGGGTGCTGCACTACGACCTCGACCTGGACTACCGGGTGCCGGCGAACCGGCTGGCCGGCAAGGCCGTGATCACGGCGCGGGCGTCGCAGTCGCTGTCCCGGTTCACCCTCGACCTGGGTCGCTTCCGGGTGCAGGACGTGCGGGTCGACGGGCGTCCGGCGAAGTTCGAGCACCGGCCGGACAAGATCCGGATCCGTCCGGAGAGTGCCATCGGTCACGGCGCCACCTTCAAGATCGAGATTCGGTACGCGGGGAAGCCGGTGCCGATCACCGACCGCTGGGGTGACATCGGCTGGGACGAACTGACCGACGGGGCGCTCGTGGCGAGCCAGCCGATCGGAGCGCCGTCCTGGTTCCCGTGCAACGACCGGCCCGACGACAAGGCGACGTTTCTGGTGACGGTCACCACCGCCACCCCGTACGCGGTGGTGGTCACCGGTGACCTGGTCACCCGGCGGCGCGGCGCGGGCACCACCACCTGGGTGTACGAGCGCAACGAGCCGACCGCCCCGTACCTGATGAGCGTGCAGGTCGGCCGGTACGAGCTGGTCGAGCTGGCCGCCGGGCGGGTGGTGCAGCGCGCCGCGATCCCGCCCCGGCTGCGCACGCTGTTCCGGCACGACTTCGGCCGGCACGGCGAGATCATGATCGCGTTGGAGCGGCTGTTCGGCCCGTACCCGTTCCGCGAGTACGTCGTGGTGGTCGCCGACGACGACCTGGACGACCCGATCGAGGCGCAGGGCATGGCGGTGTTCGGGCGCAACCACGTCGACGGGCGGCGCACCCACGAACGCCTGGTCGTGCACGAACTGGCCCACCAGTGGTTCGGCAACAGCCTCACGGTGGCCGACTGGCGCCACATCTGGCTCAACGAGGGCTTCGCCACGTACGCGGAATGGTTGTGGTCCGGCGCCTCCGGCGGACCGTCCGCGGCCGCCCACGCGGCCCGGTGGCACGCCTGGGCCGCGGCGCAGCCCGCGGACATCACCGTCGCCGACCCGGGTGTGGACCGGATGTTCGACCCGCTGGTCTACAAGCGCGGCGCGCTGACCCTGCACGCGTTGCGCGCGCGGCTGGGTGAGGCGTCGTTCTTCGCGCTGGTCCGCTCGTGGGTCGCCGAGCACCAGCACCGGACGGTGACCACCGAGCAGTTCCGGATCCACGCCGCCCGGTTCTCGGCCCGCCCGCTGGACGACCTGTTCACCGCGTGGCTGGACCGGCCGGCGTTGCCGCCGCTGCCGCGCTGATCCGGGCACGCGCTCAGTAGTTCCCGGCCGGGTGCCGATGCTGGGCGTCGAGGCAGGCGCTGGTGCACCTGGGGCCGGCCTTCGGCCAGGGGTATCACTTCCACCGCCCGTTGAAACCGATCGCGGCGGCCGAGGCCCTGCGCGCCGTCATCCGCACCGCCTGACGCGGCATCCGCCGTGCACCGGCTTTTCTCGCCGGCTCGCTGTTGGTCACGAGCTGGTCCGACGACCCAGCGAGATCCGCAGCGGGTCGTCACCGGCGAGATGCAGAAGGCCCTCTTTCTCGGCGACCACCAGCGCTTCGCCTACGGCACTGCTGCTGACGAGAAGCCGCCTGGCCAGATCGTCGATGCTGGTCTCCAGCGGCAGCCGGGGCGTCCACCTCAGGAGCGCTTCGATGTCCCCGGCCACGCCGGCCAGCTGGTCGCCGGTCTCGGAGCTACGGGCGAACCAGACGGGCGGCTCGCTGACCGGATCCGGCCAGAACTGGATCAGCCAGTGGTACCGGGCGCCGCCGGCCGGGCGGCGTGCGACGCGTACCCGGAACCACTCGGTGTCGCCGAGGAGCAGGTCGGCTTCGCCGTAGCCACCGGTCACGGTGGTCAGGGTCAATTCGCCTGAGCTCGATCGGAACGGTGTTTCGAGGACGTCGTCAGCATCGGCCCGCTCGGCCGGGGGCGACACGTCGTGCAACTCCAGCCGAACGGTGTGATCGGACAGTCCGTCGGCCTGAGCGGCGATCCAGCCGGCACCCGATCCGGCGAATGCCCCGGTCGGCATGTCGCCGCGATCGCGGTGATGCGGGATCTGTGGGTCCTCGCCCGGGTCCCACGCCTGGCTGGTGTCCGCAAGGATCATGATCCCGTAGTCCGGACAGTAGTCGTCGGTTTCGAATGCCCGCAGCACCGCCACGAGGCCAGGCTACAACTGCCCTGACCGTCAGCGGATCACTCGCAGAATTGGGGGTGATTGGTGATGTGGGTGACGAGCCCGGAACCGTCCGGCTTGTCGCCGGTCCAGAAGACGTCCGGCTCCGCCGTCGTGAAGATCTCGAACAGGCCGAACATGTCGTTGTACTTGCCGGTGGCGTCCGGGATCGACGACAGGGCATCCGGCACGCTCGTCCGGGTGCTCACGCCGTACGGCAGGACGACCCGGTCAGTCAAGGCTCCCGGGCGGACACTCCACCCGGCGACCGTCTCGGCCGCGCCCGCCTCCGACGCCACCGTCACGGTCAGGTTCTGCCAGTCGAGGGCGCGTTCCTTGACCGTGGTCGGCCCGGCCAGCTCGCACGGCTCGACGACGGTCACCCGGGTGGGTGCGCCGAACAGGGCGGTCAGCTCGGACTGCATCGTCGCTGCCGGCCCGCCGTTCGGCACGCTCCCGACCGCGCCGGCGGTGAGGGTGAGCGACGCGGCGGAGTCCGACGCCGGATCGATCTTCTCGGGGCCGGCCTGGCAGCCCGCCAGCGGAATCAACATGATCAATGCCACTGCTTTCAGCGTATGCAAGCCGATTCCTGTTCTGAGTGGAGTTCAAGGAGATCCCATCGAATTGATCAATTCGATCGTCCTTCCGGTCGGTGTGCGGCCACCGGCGACCGGCGGAAAGCGCCGAAAGACGTACCACGGCTGGCTGATCCGATGTAGATCGTCGCGATCATGCGGGCGTAGTGTCGGCGCCCCAAGCCTCAACCGCCTGATGAGGAGGCCGGTGACGAATCCGCTGCATTTCGCGCTGATCGTGGGCATAAACCGGTATCCAGGGCTGAACAACCGGGACATCACCAGTCCCAGCAGTAACGCCGCGGCATTCCAGGAGTGGCTCTGCCAGGAGTCCGGTGGCGGCCTGCCCCCGGGGAACGTCCACACGGTGCAGGTCAGTACCCCTGCCGACGACAGCGGTGATCCGGCGCGGGCGCTGCCGAACCAGGCGGCGATCGACACCGGTCTCGAACTTCTGCAGCAGCGGGCGGAGAAGGCGACGCGCGGCAACGAGACGCGATGGGCGACGACCCGGCTGTACCTGTTCTGGACCGGACACGGCATCCTGCCCAGCCACCCGGGCACCGGGGACCGCCCGCTGGCGGCCCTGCTCACCGCAGACACCCGGGAGATCACCCCGGGCGCCCATGTCGACATGGGCGGTTACCTGGGATACCTCACTCAGCGGGCGGCTTTCCGGGAGGTCGTGGCGTTCGCGGACTGCTGCCGGAAACTACTGGACGTCGCACCCCGAGGTCCGAGCCTGCGTCCCCCGGCCGGTCCGCGCCGCACCGTTGTGACCTTGGCCGGCTACGCCGCCGACGCCGACGACCCGGCATTCGCCCGGATCTACGACACCGACGAGCATCAGGCCCGTGGTGTCTTCACCGCGGCGCTGCTGGACGTCCTCAGCGACTGGGCCGGCATTCGGGCCGCCGCGCCGGGCGTCAACGCGGTCAACCTTTTCAACGATCAGATGCCCCGGCGGATGGCCGATCAGCTGCACCAGCGTCGCCAAGATCCGGTGTTCTACAGCAACAACGTGGCGGACGTGACCTTCGGATCCGGGCACGAACCTCCGGTCTGCACCGTCCGGCTCCGACTTCCTCCGGATGCGCAGGACGTCGTCCTCGTCGATAGTGGGTACAGCCCGTTGGCCGAGTGGCGCCACGCACCGGCGACGGTCGATCTCAAATTGCGGCGGGGTCTGTATCAGCTGACGGTCGGCGGATCCGGCCACGGCCTGCGCAACGACGGCCTGTTCGCGGTCTCCGGGGGTGAGTGCGTTGTCGCCTTCTGACCCGCGGGCACGGCTGAGCGTCGACGTGTTCCCGTCGGTGAGTCAGGTGACGCTGTGGGACGGCCACCTCCGGCCGGTCTTGACCACCGTCGGCGCTGGGCCCACCGAGCTGGAGCCGGGCATCTACGCGCTCGACGTCGGGGTCGGCCCGACCGAACGGCACCTGATCGCGCTGCAACCGGGTGAGGAAAACCGGTTACGGTACGAGATCGTCTTTCCGTCGGTCGCCCCGTTGCGGGGTGCCGAGCCGGACCCGGAGACCGCGGCGTTGCACCGGTCGCTCACGACGCAGGTCGGCCCGCGCGATCCGGAGCAGGCCGGCCTGGTCGTGGTGACCCGCACCGGTTCCGCCGACGCGCCGCCGTCATCGCGCGAGGGCGGCGTCGAGGTACGGGCGGCCGACCAGTCGGTGGTGCTGCGCACGACGGCCGGCGGTGTGCTCGCCGAGGAGATTCCCGCGTTGACGCCCGGGCCGTACACGCTGCGCTTCGACGGGGCCCCGGCCAGCCACGAGGTGCCGCTCTGGCTGCCCGCCGGGTGGCGCACCACGGTCTTCGTCAGCGGCACGGATCCGGACAACGCGGTGGTCGCCAGCACGGTGCACCTCACCCGGGCGGGCCAGGCCTGGGATCCGGGCAGCGACGCGAACGCCAGTCTGGAAGCGGCGATGTCGTACCTGCGGCGCGGCTACGAGCCGCCGGCCCGCTCCGTCGAGGTGGACCTGCGGCTGGTCGAGCAGAACCCGTACCTCGGGGTCGCCCTCGCCCATCTGCTCGAGCCGAAGGAGCAACCGGACTACCTGGATCGGCTGCTCGGACTGCTCGGCGAGCTCATCCCGGGCCACCCGGACCTGGTGGCGCTGCTGGTGCGGCAGAACCCAGCCACCGAGGCCGAGCTGCCGCTGACCTGGCCTCCGCTGTTCGCCCGCGGGACTCGGGCCGTGGCCCGGGCAGCGATCAGCCGCGAGGAGGTGCTCGGCGCCGGTTCCGCGGCCGAGGCCGCCGCGGTGGTGATGACCGGGCGTGGCGCGTGGACCGCCTGGCCGGCCGGCGACGTGCGGGAGCCAGCGGTCGCCCGGCAGGTTCAGGAACGCATCGCCGTCCATCTCGCCCTGGTCGCGGCCGGTCACGGCGTGTCGCGGAGCATGGCGGCCGACTGGTTCGACGCCGCACAGTTGGCCGAGGCCACCGCGCTGCCGCTCGGCGTGGTCACCGCCTGGTGGGCGCAGCACCGCGCACAGGCCACCTGGGACGACCTCGTCGCGCGCATCCACGGCCTGCTCGGCGTGGCGGATCCGGCCGCGCCGGTCGCCGGCGACCCGGTGAGCGTGGAGATGATTCCCGATTCCGGCGGTACCAGCGGGACGCTCGCGCTGCACGGCGACGCGACGCTGGCCGCGCCCGACCTGTTCGACGTGCCGATCGCGGTGACCGGTCAGGACAACGACATCCGGGTGCACTGGTTCGGACTGGATCAGGCGATCCGCGTCCCGCTGCGGGCCGGTCGGCTCGAGGCCGGGATCTCCACCACCCTGCGCTATCGCGACACCGTGCTCGCCCACGTCCCGCGGCCGGTGCTGGCCGGGGTGGGCGCGGACTCCGGCATCACCGAGCGGCGCCGGCTCGACCTGCCCTCAGGACTGGGCGTGAGCCTGCGGGTGCAACCGGATCGCCGCCTGCACGTGCAGGTCACCAGCTCGGTGCCCGCGCACGCCGGCCGGTACGTCGCCGTGCTGGCGCAGTACAGCGCCGCGGCCGGCGACGAGACCTTCTTCCTGATTCCGCTGATCCCCGATGAGGACACCGAGAGCGCCTACGGGGCGGTCGTGCTCGACCGCCGCGCCGGGGTGGAGATCTTCACGGCGTTCGCGCCCACCGACCCGGCCGACCCGGCCGTGCTGCGCACGACCCTGCGGTACGCCGACAACTGGACCCGGCGCGGTCTCGCCGCGATCCTCGACGCCACCGGCGACAGCGGACAGGCCCCGCGGTGACGGCGGTCCGGCCGCTGAGCGCGCTGCGCAGCTGGCTGCCGAGCCTCTGGCGCCTGCGGCGAGTGGTGCGGGTGCCGGTCGTCTACTACGGCACCGACGCGACCATGCACCGGCGCGATACCAGCGGCACCGCCGTGCTGGTCCTGCGCCGTCTCCCGGCGTCCCACCCCGACCCGTCGCTGCCCTTCGTCGAGCGTGTCGTCGCCCACGACCCGTCGGGACCCGCACCGGACGCCGCCTTCACCGGGAGCCTGGCCGCCGTTGCGGCGTGGGCGGAGGGCCAGGAACGGCTGCCCGCCGACGCCGCTGTGAGCTGGGAACTGCTCTCCAGCACTGATGGGTCGCGGTTGCGCGCCGCCGGTGCCTCCTACGGCGCCGCGCTCGCGATCGGCATCGCCTACCTGTTCGGTCTCACCGGCTCGGCACGCCGCCGGCTTTCCGGGCGCGCGATCGCCAGCGCGGCGGTACGACCGGACGGGTTGCTGAGCGGGGTCGGCGGTGTCGACGAGAAGAGCGCGGCGATACCACCGGACTTCGCGTCCTTCCTGGTGACACCGGACGACCGCAGCCAGGCCGTCGGCTCCGCACCCGCACACCTCACGGTCACCACCGTCCGTTCGGTCCCGGAGGCGATCACGCAGAGTCGGCTGCGCCGCTCCCGGGGCGTCGCGTGGCTCGCCGGACTGCTCGCCGCGACCCTGATCTCCGCCGTCGTCGTGGACCGCCAGCTCGACGCCGCCGAGCAGGACACCCGCCGCGACATCGCGGTACGCGCCGCGGGTGTCGCCGAACTCGCCACCGTGAGCCAGCCGGACCGTGCCGGGCTGCTGGCCGTGGCCGCGCAGCGCCTGCTGCCCGGCGACCCCCGCGTCGACCGGGCACTGCTGCGGATCGGCAACGTCGACGCGCGGCTGGCGGCGGTCCTGCCGGGCGCCGGCGCCGGCGTCACCGCCCTGTCCTACTCCACCGACGGTGAGGCACTGGCGGTCGCCGCCGGCACCGGCGTGACCGTCTGGCGGATCGACTCCGGCAAACCGCGGCACCTGTGGAGCGGAACACTGCCGGGCCGGGCGTCCGCGGTCACCTTCGCCGGCTACGACCGTACCGTCGTCGGCGCCGACGAATCCGGCAACGTGCTGACGTGGGCCCGCGACTCGACCGGCGGGCCGGGACAGCCGCTCGGCCAGGTCGGCGGCCCCGTGGCGGCGCTCGCGGCCGCCCCCGACGGAGGCACGGTCGCCGCCGCGGTCACCGGCAAGGGCGCGCTGGTCTGGGACCTGGCGCGCCGGACACCCGGGCGGATCGTGCTCGCCGGACCGCAGGTGACGAGCCTGGTCTTCACCGACAACACCACCCTGGTGGCCGGGCAGGACCGGCCGGCCGCCGGCAACACCCTGGTCGCCGTCGCGCTGGCCGACGATCACCGGCGCGACGTGCTGATCGAGACGAAGCGACTCTTCGGCTCCGCCGTCACCGCGCTCACGGTGGACCCGGCACACCGCTGGCTGTACTCCGGACATCTGCACGGTGAGGTCCGCCGCTGGAACGCCGCGACCCTGCGAGAACCGCGGCTCCTCGACGTCGGCGACCCGGTCGGCGGGCTGGCCGCCACCCGCGAGCACGGCCTGATGGTGGCGACCACCGGCCTGCTGCTGGGCGGTACCGTCGACCCGCGGGCCAGCGGCAGCACCGTGGCGCCGTGGAACCCGGTGACCAGAAAGCGCATCACCAGCGCTTTCGGCGGTGCGGACTTCGAGGGCCTGACCTCCGTGGTCACCGCGGACACCCGCACCGGGCTCACCGCGATCGGTTCCGAGGGCGGATCGGTCACCCTGTGGCGTCCCCTCACCGAACCCGCCGAGGGCGACGGCATCAACGCGATGGCCACCGACCCGACCGCCACCGACACCGTGCTCGTCCTGCGCGACGACAGCCGGCTGCAGCGCTACCGGCCGGCGTCCGGCACCCTCGAGGACCTCTCGGCGGCGACCGCCGGGGTGTACGGCGTCTCCTTGGCCACCCGCCCGGACGGACAGCAGATCGCCGTCGGCTACTCCGGCGGGCGCGTCGAGCTGCGCACTGCGCCGTTGACCGCGCCGGGCCGGATCCTGCAGGCCGGCGGGCCCGGCGAGAACATCATCAGCCTGGCCTACAGCTCGGACGGACACCTGCTCGCCACCGGCAGCTGGGACGGTGCCGTCACCGTGTGGGACACCGCGACGGCCCGGATGCTGTGGCGCGACCGCGGCTCACCACGCGCGATCACCGCTGTCGCGTTCACCGCCGGGGACAGCACCGTCCTGATCGGCACCGCCGACGGGCGGCTGCGGGCCCGGGCCGTCGCCGGCGCTCCCGGCGCTCCGGACCTGATCACGGTCACCCCGAAGTTCCCGCCGTATCTGGTGCATCCCACCCGCCACGGGATGCTGGTCGGGCAGGCCGACGGCACCGTGACCTACGCCGACGCCGAGCTGCGGCTGGGCACCCGGCTGCGGTTCGACCCGGAGGGCGCCGCCATGGTCGCCGCCGAACTCCCGTCGGCTGATCTGCTGCTGATCGGTACGGACGACGTCCGCGGCATCCTGGTGGACGCGACGACCGGCACCGAGCTGTATCGCTTCACCACCGCGGACACCGACTCCCGGGCCGTCCGCGCGGTGGCGTTCACCGGCGACGGCCAGTACGCGGTGATCGGCAGCATGGGCGGCTTCCTCGGTACGGCCGCCCTCGACCCGGCCGAACTGACCCGCCGCATCTGCGCCTACGTCGGGCGAGGGCTCACCCCGGCCGACACCGGCGACGCCACGGAGATCACCCGGAGGGTGGACGCGCTGTGCTGACCGAGCCCGCCTCGGCCGACGCGGCCGACGCCTTCACCGACGCGCTGCTGCGCGATCGGGGTTTCGACCGGAACCGCGGCGACGAACTGGTCTTCGTCCTCTGCGGATCGGACGGCAGCTGGGTCGACGCGTGCGCCGCGGCGGCCCGGGCCGGTGACCCGGCGATCGCGCGGTTTTGTTCGCCGGACGGCCCCCGTACCTGGATCATCAGAACCATCGCCAAGTACGGCCCGGACGACGCGGACACCCGGGCCCTGGCGGTCTGTCACGCCGCGCACGCGGTCCAGCTGACCGGGGCCGGCGAGACCGAGCGGGCCCGGTCAGCGCTGCTGCGCGCGGCCGAACTCTGGGCCGGTGCCGGCACACCGGTGACCCTGGCGTCGACGCACCCGCCGATGCACGACGACCCGATCCGGGCGAGTTTGCTCGCCGCGCATCCCGGTCTGCCCTGGACCGAGGTGTACGACCTGGTCGGCCGGCTCGACGCCGGCACCCCGGAGCCGAAGCCCGCCACCCACATGACCGTGTTGCTCGACGACCAGCCGGACACGATGTGGGGTGACCTGCATGCCGAGGCCGTCACCGGGCTCGGCGAAGTGATCTGGCCGAGCCCGGTCGCGATGGCGTTCAGCCCGGTGCCGCCGGCGCTGCGCGAGGCCACCGAACAGGCCTTCCGCTGGGCGCGGGCGCACGAGAACTTCACGCCGGGCACCGGTATCCGGTGGTGGCTCACCGACGACCGTGGCCGGCCCGCCGGCACCGCCACCCGGATGGCCGCGGCCATGGCGGTGACGATCGCCCACGAGGCGCGGTTGCGCAAACGTGCCGGGCGCCTCGATCCCCGGGCCGCGATCCTCGCCGGGATGGACCCGGGCGGGCGGCTGCGGCCGGTCGCCGCGGTGCCCGCCATCGGCAGCGGTCGCGTCCGCACACTGCTGCTCGCCGACGAACAGGAGCCCGTCGTCACCGGGGACGGGGTGCGGGAACGCCGCGTGCGTACCGTTGATCAGGCCGTTTCCGCCGGGCGTGAGCCCCGCCCCCGGCGGGTGGCCGTCACCGTCGCCGCCCTCACCGCGCTCGTGGTCCTGGTCGCCGGCCTGGTGTTCTGGCAGGTCGGCGTGGGCCGCGCCGCACGGGAACGCACGACGCTCGCCACCCAGCTGGCCTCGGCGGCCCGGTCCGCACCACCATCGCAGCAGGTGGACGGCATCCGCAAGGCGCTGGCCGCCCTGGCGGTGCAACCCGGCAGCAAGCCGGCGCGCGACACGCTGCTGGCCACGGCGCTCGCCGATCTCCGCAGGCTGCGCCTGCTCGACGTCGGAGCGGCGGCCGGACACCGGCGGGTGGTACTCGACGCCCACGGCACCCGGGTCGCCGTCGCCGACGATCGCGGTCTGAGCCTCTGGGACGTCACGACCGGGAGCCGGCTGCCGCTGGATGTGCCGTCCGGCGCCACCGTCACCGCCGTCGGCTTCGGGCCGCAGGAGCAGCTGGTGACCGCGGCAGCCGACGGCACGCTCACCCTCTACACCGCAGCGGGCCGGGTAGCGGCCCGGCGCAGTGTGCACCCCGCACCGACCGCGCTGACCGTCGTCCCGCGCGGGGACGCGGTGGCGGTCGGGGACGCCGGCGGCACCGTGACCCTGCACGACCTGCGGGACCTGACGCCGCGGCGGAGCCTGCGCACCACCGCGGGCAACGCCATCGCGTCGATCGGGTTCACCACCGACGGCGGTCACGTCGCGGCCACCGGATCCGGCCGGACCGTGCACACCTGGCGGATCGACGGGACCGAGGCGAGGCGCGCGCCGCTGACCGGTCCGGGTTCGTTCGTCGACTACGACAACACCAACACCTATGTACGGGTGCTCAGTGCGCCGAGCAGGTTCAGCGTGTTCACCGCGGCCGACATGACGCTGGCGCGGGTCGCCTCGGCGCTGGTGGGCAGTCCCGGAATCGCCCGGCACCACGGCACGAACGACCTGTTGATCGCGGCGAGCAACTCGGTCATGGAGGTGAACGGCTGGCCGAGCGAGAAGAAGGGTCCACTGACACAGAGCCTCACCGGCGGTGGCGTCTACGCCCGCGGCGCACTGGTCGACAACGTGATCGCCACCAGCGAGGACGGCAAACGCCTGGTCACCCAGCTCGACGAGGCCACCCTCGTGGTCTACGCGGACATCGAGGTGACGCCGTCTCCGTGGCCGGGCCGGCCGCAGCTGATTGCTCAGGTGTGGGACCTGCCCGACCCGCGCCGGCAACTCGCCGTCACCGGGTTCGCCCTCGGCAACACCCAGGTCTACACCGTAGACCGTGACAGCCGCGCCAAGATCGACGGTGGTGCGGCCGAGGGGAGTGCGAAGGTGTACCGGGCGGCGTACAGCCCGGTCCAGCATCTGGTGGCGGTTCCTCTGAACTCGACGGCGACGGTCGGACTCTGGTCCGTGACCGATGACGGCATGCTGACTGGCATACCGGCCCGGTTCGGCGTCGGTGAGGCGCCGACCGCTGTCGCCTTCGACGACGTGCACCGCACCCTGCTCGTCGGCTACCGGCGGCGGCTGGTCACCTACGACATGACCGATCCGCGGGAGCCCCGGCTACGTCTCGATCAGCAGCTGGAACATACGATCACCTGCCTGTCGGTGGATCCGCCGGCCTCCGCTGTCGTCACCTGCGGCGCGGGCGGCCTGCGACGCCTGCCGCTGGACGACGGCGGCCTGCCCGACGGGAGCGGGGCCGCCGACCCGCTGGTCGACTCCCGCCGGATCGACGAGGCCGTCGCGGTGTCCGCCACCACCGTGATCGCGGGATCCCGCAACGGCACCTCGTATCTCTACCGGCAATCGTCGGGGCGATGGCAGGTGATCCCGCTCAAGGGACACGGGGGAGTGAGCACGTCGGTCAACGCCACCGGGGGAATGCTGGTCAGCGCGGGCGACGACGGCACCCTGGTGATCTCCGACGGAACCACCGGCGCCACGCTGGCCACCAGCCAGGTGGGGAGGACAAACCGGACCAGCGGGATCTCCGTCGCCGGTTCCACCGTCCGCATCCACGACTCCATCGACGGAGATCGCATCGACCTCGACCTGTCCCCGCAGGCCGTCCAGCGCCGAGCCTGTGACCTGCTGGGATCTGCCTCGGCCCGGCTGACCGTCGCCGACGCGGCCGCGGACACCCCGGACGAATACCGCACCCTTGCGTTGTGCCCCGCCCCGCGGTGACATCGGCACCGGCGGGCGATGA
This sequence comes from Actinoplanes awajinensis subsp. mycoplanecinus, assembly GCF_001509495.1. Classification (NCBI taxonomy): domain Bacteria; kingdom Bacillati; phylum Actinomycetota; class Actinomycetes; order Micromonosporales; family Micromonosporaceae; genus Actinoplanes; species Actinoplanes awajinensis. The sequence continues at coordinate 36,595 of NZ_LLZH01000279.1, forward strand.
CGCCGCCACGCAGCGTCAGTCCACACTGCTCACGTTCACCACACGAGAGGATTCACCATGACGGATCAGGTCGGACCGGGAACCATCACGACAACCACCACGGCGAAACCGTCCCGGCTGGTCGCGGCGATCGCGATCGTCGTCCTGCTGTCGTTCGGATCCTTCGTGGCCTTCATGGTGATCCACCGCGACGCCTCCGAGGTGTCCTGGACCCGGATGGCCTGGCTGTTCTCCTCGGTCGAAGCGATCGCGTTCGGCGCCGCCGGCGCGATCTTCGGCTCGTCCATCCAGCGCCAGCGCGCCGAGACCGCCGAACAACAGGCCCGCACCAGCGCCGACGAGGCGGCCCGCGGGCGAGCCCTGGCCGAAACCCTCAAGGCGGACGACCCCGCGACCGCGCCCTCGGACGGCCTGGAGTCGCTCGGCGCCGAGGAGGACCGCACCGCATCACGTCACGCGGCGATCGCCCGGAAACTCTTTCCCTGACCCGGTGAGACGACGCTCTGCCATCCCGTGGCTCCCGCGAACCTGTTCCAGGGCCTTCCCCTCCTCGCTCGAGATCCGACGTGGCCGCACAGGCGGCGTTCCGGTGAGAATTTCATGACCTGCACCGGATCGAAGTAGGAACTTATGCCGATTCGGTGGCCTGATCGGAACAGTAGGCTTCAGGTCAATTAAGTTTCATAAGAGTGTGCGTTGGCGCTCTCGGCGGGGGTTCATGCCGGTGCCCGGAGGAATGATATGAGGCGCATCGAGCCACGTGGTGTTCTGGCAGGTGATGCCGCGGAGGATGTGAAACGAATCATCTCGGAAATCGTCCTGCATGAGCAGGTGGACGAGTTGCACGTCAGCCTGGCCGACGTGACCGCCTTGGGCGATTCCGGCGTCGACGCGCTCCTGGCGGTTTACGTCCTGGCCATTGAACACGGCGTGCGTTATCGCGTCGTCGACGATGCCGAGCATCATCGCCGGGCGCTGCGCTGGCCGCTGCTGCTGGACGTCCTGGCCGACAGCGACGACGTGGGTACGCTCATCTTCGCCCTGGCAGTGCTGCGTCCCAGCGCCTTCGTGGGGAGTCCACGGTGATCACGAGCGACTGTCCCTCGTTGATCGTGGATCTCGACGGCCGGCCGGACGGAGTGGCGGTGATCTACGTCAAGGGGGAGCTGGGCAGCGAATCCGTGGCCGAGTTCCGCACCCGGATAGCGACCGTGCTGGCCGGTTCCGACGCCGATAAGATCTTTTTGGATCTGTCGGATGTGTCCTTCTGCGACTGCGCCGGGATGCGCGCCCTCGAAGCGCTGGAGTCGGACCATGCCAAGGTGGGCCCCGTGCGCATTGTCGCGGCCGGCGAAGCCGTCGACATCCTGGTGAGGATATTGGGCGGTGCGCCGCTTCTCGGATATGTTCCTGGGATGACCACCGGCGCGGATGGCTCCTTTACCGGGTGACTCATCAGGACGCGGGTGATCGGCCGGGTAGGAGGGTGGCTGGATGCCGGCACACCGCGAGTCGCTGGCACCTGAGCTGGCCCTGGAGCTGTCCGACCTCGCGGCGACGGTCCGCCACGGCGCCGGCAGCGCGCCGGCGGTCCTGGAGCTGCTGCACCGGGCCGGTTCCTTCGACGCGGGCTTCGTCAGCCTGTTCGACCCGCAGGATCGCCGGCAACTGCTGCTGCACAGCCACGGGCATTCGGCCCGGGTCCAGCAGTTCCTGGCGAGCCCGATGCTCATCGACGACTTCGAGCAGCTCTCGCTGCTGCGAGCCCACCAGCGACCGGTGCAGGTCAACGAGACCATCGCGGCGCGGGAGTCGGTCCGCGGCTGGTGGGAGTACATGCGCCCGGCCGGGTTCGGCCGATCGGTCGGACTCGCGCTGACCACCGCCGACGGCCGGCACCTCGGCAACATCGGCTTGCAGAGCGCCACCGAGCAACCGCCCGACGACGCCTACATCGAGCTCCTGCACCGGCTCACCCGCCTGATCGCCCGGGTCTTCGACCCGCTGCGCACCGTCTCGGCCATCTCCCAGCTCGTCACCGACGCGTACGCCGGGATGATCCTCACCCGCTCCGGCGAGGTCATCCCGCTGAGCGGCCTGCCCGACGATCTGCTGCTGGCGGCCGGGTCGCCGGTGCTGTCCACGGTGGCGGCCCGGCTGCACGACGGCCTGCAGATGCTCACGTTCCTCTGCCCGACGTCGCCGGGCGCGCCGACGCTGACCCGGGTCACCGCGCTGGCCTGCCCGCCACACCCGCTGGGCCGGCTGCGCAGCGTGGTCCTGCTGTCCCCACCGCCACCGCGGCATGGACTGACCATCCGGGAGTTGCAGGTGCTCGGCCTGCTCGTCGACGGCTACAGCAACAACGCCATCGCCGCCGCGCTGAACCTCGCGGCACGGACCGCCGTCGCGCACATCGAACACATCATGATCAAGATGGTGGCCTCCTCGCGCACGGTCGCGGCCGTGCGGGCGTTACGCCAAGGGCTCTACATTCCGGCCGATCTGGACCCCGCCGGACGACAAGCGGCTGCGCGGTGACCGGGGCGACGTCGCACCCCGAGATGCTGATCTTCGACTTGGCCGACATCGCGCATCGTCCGTGCTCGCTCGTCGCGCGGGCCGAGGCGCTGCTCACGACGATCCGGTCAGAGATCGCCCACGACGCGGCCTTCCTCAGCCTGTTCGAGCCGGAACGCTGCCTGCACAGCGCCCTGGCCCGCTACGGCTACTCCCGGCAGAGGGAACAGCATCTGGACAGTCCCGCCTTCGCCGACGAGCTCGCCGCACGCGGCCTGCGGGGACCCGCCCCGGCAGCGACGATCCTCGGGGCCGACCCCTCGGAGATCTACGTTCCGCTCCGCGCCGGCGGCGACTACCTGGGCCTTTTCGGCATGCGCACCACCGCACCCGAGCGGTGGCAGGAACACCTCACCGTCGTCGCCCCGATCATCGCGCGCGCCGTCGACCCACGACAGAAGCTCACCGCGATGGCCTCCCTGGTCGCCGACCCCATCGCCGCAACGGTCCTCACCCGCGCCGGATCCACCGAACCGCTGCCCGGGCTGCCGGGGCTCGCGTCGTTCGGCCCCGCCGCGCCGATCGTCGCCGAGGCGCGCGCCCTGCTGGCCGCCGGTGCCGGCCATGCGAGCTTCCTCGCCACCGGCGCGTCCGCCGAGTACGGCAAGGTGACCGTGTTGGCCACCGCCGGCCTGCCGCCCGGCCACCGCAGCGGGATCGTCCTGGTGTCGCACCCCGGCGACCTGCACGGCCTCACCCGTCCCGAGCTCACGGTGCTGGGTCTGCACCTGGCCGACTGGGACGACCGTCGCATCACCGAGCACCTCGGCTTGACCGGGGCCACCGCAGCCGGCCTGCTCGACTCCATCTGCCGCAAGCTGACCGCCCCGCACCGCGACGCCGCCACCGTCCAGGCCGCCGCGCACGGCCTCTACCTCCCCGCCGCACCGGCCTGACCCTGCGGCGGGAAGCCCGCTTCGTGGCGGCATTGACAACTTCGGTTGTCATGAGCCCTACATTGACAACCAAAGTTGTCGTCGCGTCGTCAACCGTGGTGGCGATCGGCCCGCCGGGCATCAATCCGGCGCAGCCTGTCAGCACTCCGGTCGAAGCTTCGCGACGGTGTTGCCCAACACGCAGCGCTTGTCGGGCAACACCCCGGCGACACAGGGTGTCCTGTCGGCCGGTGAGGTGGCGCTCTCGGGCAACTGTTGGCTTGCCCGGATCGTCGGTTGATCGGACACCGCGCTGAGTCGTGAGTACGCCCATGCGTGGCTGACAACGTTGGTTGTCACGGACGAACCGTCGATCGCCCCGCCGTCGTCCGCGCGCGCCTCGGCGGATCGGCGTGCCCGCACCTCAGAGGGCGCTGCCGGCACCGGCATATCACCGCGGGTGGCCGCGGTCTGGCGGGTCCAGGTGGAATCCCGGCTGCGGGTCGCGATCCAGGACGGTGAGCCGGCTTCATAGGGTTGCGGACCGAGCTGGCCGCCTCATCAGAACAAAGCCCGCGTTGAGGCCACGGCAACGGCCAACAGCAGCAGTCCGTTGGCCAACACCCGCACGTCGGAGACCGTCACGGCGCCGGCAGCGCCGGGGTGTTGGCGTGCTGTCGGGCCGATGTCGGCAGGTGTCCGGCGATGTCCCGCGTCCGAGCAGGGCCTTTTGTAGGTGTGGCATCAACCTGTGTCGCTCCGCTGGCTGGCGTTACCGCAGGAGCGTCGCTTCCTGAACTGCTCGGCGACCGACCGCACCCGCGATCTCACCGGCCCGGCCCGGGCCGGCTGGTGCGAACCGCTCCGGCGCCGCTGCGGTCCACGGCGATCGGTCCGGTCCTGGTCCTCGCCCGGCTACCGAAGGGTCAGACCAGCGGTGCGGACCCCCGGTGCCGCGACCGGTGAAAGGGAGCGCTGTCGAGCCGCCCTGGCTCCGCCCCGGACCTGACCCCGGCCCACACCCCGGCCCCACCCCCGCCTCGTACGGCCGGCCCTGGATCGTCCACAACTGCAGCTAGGAGTCACTATGTGCGCAGCGATGCCGCCCCGACAGCTTCCTGTAGGGGAAGCTCCCGAACGGGGGAGAAGCCTTTTGACGATCTCCCGACACTTGCAGGCGCGCGACTACACGATCGCGTGGCTGCTCGACGAGCACACCACCTTGACCACCGACCAGCTGACCGCGGTGCTGTTCGCGCACCGCACCACCTGCCGGCACCGGCTGCACGACCTGCGCGCCCTCGGCTTCATCGACCGGTTCGTACGCCACCGGCCCGGAGCCCCCAACCCCGCCTGCTGGGTCCCCGGGCCACTGTCCGCGCGCTACACCGCCCTGGCCCGCGGTGAGACCCCACCGAGCCCCAGCGCGCTGCGGGATCGGCAGGACCGCACGTACGCGAGCCCCTATCTCGACCACCTGCTCGGGGTCAACGATTTCTTCGTGAGTCTGTTGGCCCAGGGCCACCGGCAACCCGGGCCGGACCTGATCCGCTGGTGGTCCGAGCGAACCACGGCCGCCGCGTTCGGGCGGCGCATCCACCCGGACGGGCACGGCATCTGGCGCGACGGCACCACCGAGACCGGCTTCTTCCTCGAACTCGACCGCGGCACCGAATCCCTGACCCGGCTGGTCGACAAACTCGCCGCGTACCGGCGGCTGCGCGCCGACGGTGGCCCCGGCTACGCAGTGCTGTTCGCCCTGCCCAACCAGGCCCGCGAGCAACACCTGCACGCGAAACTCGCCGACCACCTGCTGGCGGGCCCACCGGTCGCCACCTGCGTGACCCTGCCGGGTGTGAGCCCGGCCGGTCCGGTGTGGTGGCTCGCCGCCGACGGACCACGGCGGCGCAGCCTCGCGGAGCTCACCACCGATGACGGCCCGGCCGGTCCGCTCAGCCCGGGCCCGGCGACGCCGGACCACCATCCGCTGGCGTGGATGACGGGCCTGCCGCCGCTGCCGTGACGTTCCGGGGCCGGCCGCCGGTGAGCAGGGCCGTGGGGTGAGGCGGCTCAGCTACTCACAGACCTCGCCGTCGCCGTCGCGGTCCTGGTACCAGTCGTACTCGGGATCGGAACCCTCCTGGTAGGGGCCGTAGCCGGCGGCGTTGGCCTTCGCGCAGGACGAGAACCTCGGATCAGTGCCGGCGTCCTCGTCAGGTTCGCTGTCCTGGTCCTCATCGTCCTGAAGAAGGGGGTTGTCGTCGCCGTTCAGCTCGCAACCTTTACCGTCGCCGTCCAGGTCGAACTTCTTCTGGAAGCCCGCCTGTCCCTTGCGGATCGGAGCCTTGCCGGCCGCCTCGACGTCGTCGCAGTCGGTGTAGGAGACCGGCTGGGGTTTCGGTGCCGGTGACTTCGATGTCGGCACGACGCTGCTGCGAACAGGAGCGGCTGACGCCGCCGAGGATGAGGCGGTGGTGGTGACCGGTTGCGCGATTGCCGGGGCTGCTCCGGGATCCGCGGCCTTCTTCGGCGTTTCCGGGTCCGGAGCGAATAGGGCAATCCCGCAGAAGAACAGCACCAGCGCGCCGATCACGCCAAGGCTGATCTTGTGCCATCGCTTCCATCGTGAGGGCGGCCTCGTGGAAACCGGCAGCACGGTTGTCGGATACGGCGGCGGAAAGCCGGTTGGCCCGAATGCCTGCGGGCCGTATTGAGGCTGCGACGGCGGAGTGATACCGGGCGGGGGCAGCGCGGAATGCGGGCCGTGCGGGTATTGGTCCGGGGCACCGGACTGCGCCCAGGGATCTTGAGGAGGCTGCGTCACGGGCGGAGTATGTCCGACTGTCCGGATCCGCGGTAAGTAGCCGATCGGGCACCCTCGAACAACGACTATTCGGCAGTCCAAAAGCGACGCAGCCGCCATCCGACTACCGGAGCAATCGCATCGTAGATCGGGGAGATGTCGCTATCCGGTCGGCGGATCAGTCCACCGCGCCGGTGTGTCTATCGTGCCCGGCTGGGTTTCTCCATCAAATTGGCTCCGGGCGTGCGTATTCGCGCATCGTCGCGAGGCGTACGTGCCAGTGTCGGTCCGCGAGCAGTGAGGGTCCCTGTCCGGGGCGGCCGGATCGGGTTCCCCTCGACTCGGCAGCCCTGGACGGGTGCTTGCAGCCGCACGTCGTGCAGCCGCTTCCTGAGGGCCGACTCCTGCTGGTCCAAGCACGGAGGCGACAAGGCAACAACAATGCGAGTTATGGAGTTCTGACGGGCACCGGCTTCATACAGGCGATCTTGGCGATGCCATCGAAGACGTGCTGACCACCCCCACCGGTGAGATCTGGGTCAGTTATTTCGACGAGGCGAAGGGCGGCAGTGGTCCGCAAACACACGGTCTTGCCCGTTTCCGCGACGATCGGCGACCAGTCTGGCTCTACCCGGGCAATACGGTGCCGCCAGTTCCGGAGATTTTTAACTCTTACGCGTTGAACGTGGCCGGTGAAACGGCCTGGACCTGTGCTTATACCTGGTATCGCGCTGACCTTCCATTGCTCAGCACGGAAGGTATTCGCCCGTAGCAACAACCAAAACCTGGTGAGCCGGGACGGTCAGAGCTCCTTCGCCAGGTTGCGGCCGGTCTCGTGGAAGCCGAGCTGCTCATACAAGGCGCGCGCGCCCGCGTTGTGCGCGAACACGTGCAGACCGATTCGGGTCAGGCCGTTGGCATGGCACCAACGTTCGGCGGCCAGCATGATGGCGCGGCCGTAACCCTGCCGGCGGACGTCCTGTTCCACGGCGACGTTGTAGACGAACGCGGTCTCGCGGGTGACCTTGACCCAGAGGAAACCGACGCGGCGCTCCCCGGCGTAGGCGTACCAGAAGTGGTGCCCGGGGGTGGCCTGCTCCGACGGCAGCAGCTGCGCGTAGGTGTCGGCGGCGGTGCTCGCCGCGGCCTCGGCGGACTGGCCCGACCCGACGAGACTGTCCGCGTAGTGGACTTCGGCCTCGGCGCGCCAGGGCTGGTACTGATCCTCGGTCATCGGCTCCAGCCGCACGTCTGCCATGACCGACAAACTACCGAGCCGCGCCCACCGCTGGCCCGGCGGTGCGACGATGACGACCATGACGGTCGACTACACGGTGCGACTGCGGTTCTCCGAGGACTCGCGGGCCGCGGCCACCCACACCAACCTCTCCGCGGTACGGCTCGACGGGCCGGTGCTGTGGATCGCCGGGGACGAGACCGCGACCGTCGAACGCCTCACCGCGGACAACCCGCAGCGGCCGGCCGAGTTCGGTGACGAGGCCCGGTTCCGGCTCGGTGACCTGGTCGACCTGCCCGGGGCGGACGCCGACGAGGAGGCCGACGTGGAGGGGCTGGCCCGCAGCGGGCACTTCCTCTGGGCGGTCGGGTCGCACAGTCTGCGCCGCAAGCAGATCCGCAGCCACCACGACGGGCCGAAGGCCCTCAAGCGGCTCGCGCGCACGGAAGGGCAGGACAACCGGCAGATCCTGGTACGGCTGCCGATCGCGGACGTCGACGGGGTGCCCACGCCCGTACCGGAAAAGGTAGTTGATGGGGTCCGGCACCAGGCCGCGGCCTTGAGCGGGAAGGACGACCTGCGCCGGCTGCTGCGCGACGACGAGCATCTGGCGCGGTTCCTGCCGATCCCCGGCAAGGACAACGGGCTGGACATCGAGGGCATCGCGGTGCGTGACGACCGGGTCTACCTGGGACTGCGCGGGCCGGTGCTGCGTGGGTGGGCGTTCGTGCTGGAGGTGCGCCCCTACGTGACCGAGGACGACCCGGCCCGGCTGCGGTTGCGGCCGTTCGAGGACGGGCGGCCGTACCGTAAGCATGTTCTTGATCTGAACGGCCTCGGCGTGCGGGACCTCTGTCCGGACGGTGACGATCTGCTCGTGCTGGCCGGGCCGACCATGGCGCTCGACGGACCGGTGCGGATCTACCGCTGGCACGGGGCGGCGCGCACCGAGATGCCGTCGATCGTGCGCGACAAGCTGATCAGCCGGGAGCTGGAGCTGACCTTCGGCGAGGGCGACGATCACGCCGAGGGGATGAGCATGCTCGGCGACGACCGGGTCCTGGTGGTCTACGACAGCCCGGCGGCCGCGCGGCTGACCGAGGACGGCACGGTGATCGCCGACGTGCTGCTGCTGCCGGGGCGGTGACCGTTAGCGGTCAGGGGTGTTTGTGCGGGTCGGGGCGGACCCGGTTGTGCTTGGCGACCCGCAGGCCGATCAGGGCGGCGGCGACGTATGCGCCCAGTTGCACGAAGTAGCCGCCGGGCAGCCAGCGCAGCGCACCGGCGTCCTGGTTGACCACGAGCCGGATCACACCCTGAGCGCCGAGCGCGAGCAGGATCAGACCGAAGACGAGCCACACGGCCTGGCGCATCGTCGCCTCCTCAGGCCGGTTCCGCCGTTGTGCCGAGCGTAGGCGGCGGAACGGAACCCGGCGGCCGGTTCGGCGGAAACCTAGACGTCGAGGCCGGCGGTGATGGTGGTGCCGGGCTCGGTGGTGATGTCCAGGTGGTCGGCGATCTGCCGCACGATCCACAGGCCGCGCCCGCCCGGTGACGACAGTGGCGCCGGCCGCCGACCGGCTTCCTGCGGCCGGGCGAGTCCCGGTCCGTCGTCGCTGACCTGCAAAAACACACTTTCTTCGGTACGCCAGAGCCGCAACCGGCCGGAGCCCCCGCCGTGCCGGAACGCGTTGGTGGCCAGCTCGGTGGCGATCAGCAGCAGCGTGCTGAGCCGCTCCTCGGGCAGCCCGAGCGCGACGGCGTGCGCGGCCACCGCGGAACGCACCGCGTAGAGACTGTGGCTGTCGAACTCCTGGAGCAGAGAGGTCTTCTGCGGCGATTCACTCTCGTCAGCGCCTCGCTCGGTTGTCATCGCGCGGCTTGTACCCGAAGTTGGCCCGCTTCATCCGCGCCGACCAGCCGCAACGTCTCGGTCACGCTCCCGCCACACGAGATGATCATGTGGCGGTCGGTGGGCAGGCTGAGCGCGGCCTTGGCGATCACGGTGGCCGCGGTGATGTCGATGAACCGGAGTTTGCCCAGGTTGACGTGGATGTCGTCGTCCAGGCGCAACGCTTCGGAGAGCGCCTGCTGCAGCGGTTCGAGGCGGGTGTAGTCCAGCTCGCCGGCGATCCGGATGCCCGGCGGGCGGTGCTGGCGGCAGATCCGCAGCAGCGCGTCGTCGTGGTAGGCGACCGCGGCGACCGTCTTGGCGTGCGCCTCGGCCGCGAACGCCAGCGTCACCGGGTCGAAGCCGTCCCGGTCGTACTGGCAGATCGCGGTCAACCGGCCGTCGGTGCTCAGATCCGCGGCCCGGGACTCGAACGCGAGCAGCTCCTGCACCGCGGCGACCGGCTGGGTGGCCCACCACATGTCCGCGGTGACCCGCAGGCCGTCGTAGCCCTGCTCGCGGGCCAGGGCGATCTCCGCGGTCAGCGTGTCGAGGGTGTCGGTGGCGCTGGTGCTGCCGTTGGCGAACCACAGCCGGCCACCCTCGGCGATCGCCAGCTGCCCAGTCGCGGTGGCCCGGGCGACGGCGAGACCCCGCCAGGAGAGTTCCTCGGTCAGCTTCTCCGGCGAGATCGAGTCGGTGAAGCAGAGCACCTTGTGACCCCGGTCCAGCCCGGCGGCCACGAAGTCGGCGATGAGGTCGAGACGCTCGTCGGGATCGGAGTACGTCAGGCAGACGTGGTCACCGTCCTCGATCGCATCCACTGTCACGGCATCGCTCAATGCACTCTCCCACCCTCGGCACGACCGCCACCAAGTTAGTGCATCGCCCAGAACACTGGCCACGACCTCGCCGACGATCGCCGCCGGACGTGCGGCGTCCGGCGGCGTTCGAGGAATTTCCGGTGGTCAGGCGTCCGCTTTTTTCAAGCGGTAGGCGGCGGCGACAAGAGCAGCTGTCACGTACGCGGTGAAGACCGCCAGCCCCGCCCACGGCCCGAGCGAGCCGTCCGAGGTGTGCAGCGCCATCACCGCGCTCCCCGCGTTGCTCGGCAGATACGGCGACACCGTCTCGGCGAGCGACCCGGGCAGCAGCATCATCAACCCGGGCAGGATCAGCAGGCCCCCGGCGAGCACCGCGATGCTCCCGGCGCTGGAGCGCAGCAGCACGCCGAGCGCGACACCGAGCACCGCCACCAGGCCCAGGTACAGCCCCGCCCCGACCAGCGCGCGCAGCACCCCGGCGTCGCCGACCCCGAGCGTGGCCACCCCGCTGTCCAGCAGCGGGCTGCCGATGGTGAAGGCGAGCACCGCGGCGACCGTCATCACGACGACGGTGGTGCCCCCGGCGATCAGTGCCTTGGACCACAGCACCGGGGTGCGGGCCGGCACGGCGGTCAGCGTGGCCCGGATCATCCCGGTGCTGTACTCGCCGGCCGACAGCAGCACGCCGAGGACCCCGACGGCGAGCGCCGCGAGGGTGGTGCCGGACAGCGCTAGGCTGACCGCGTCCGAACCCATCCCGGCGCGGCCGACCATCGCCGCGATCAGGCCGAAAGCGATCACCAGCACCGCGGAGACCCCGGTGGTGATCCAGGTGGAGCGCAGCGTGGCGAACTTGGTCCATTCCCCGGCGAGCACGCCGCGGGCGGTGAGCCGGTAAGCGGGCCGGTTCGGAACCGAAAACGTGGTCATCGTGCCAACTCCAGGTGGCTGACGTATTCGACGGATTCCCGGGTCAGGTCCATGAACGCCTCTTCCAGGGACACGGTCCGCGGGGTGAGTTCGAAGAGCGGGATGCCGTGCTCGGCCGCGACCACCCCGATCTGGCGTGGTTCGAGCCCGGCGACCAGCAGTTCCTCCTCGGCGACCCGGGTGATCGTGACGCCGGGGCCGGCCAGCAGCCCGCCGAGCAGGGTGGTCGCGGTCGTACCGACCGTGACCCCGCCGCCGGCGGCCTGCGCGACCAGGCTCTCCACGCTGGTGTCGGCGAGCAGCTTGCCGCGGCCGATCACCACGAGGTGATCGGCGATCAGCGAGGTCTCGCTCATCAGGTGCGAGGACAGCACCACGGTGCGGCCCTCGGCGGCCAGCCGGGCCAGCAGGTGCCGGACCCACAGCACGCCCTCGGGGTCGAGGCCGTTGACCGGTTCGTCGAGCATCACCACGCCGGGGTCGCCGAGCAGCGCGGCGGCGATGCCGAGCCGCTGGCCCATGCCGAGCGAGAAGTTGCCGACCCGCTTGCCGGCGACCTTGGTCAGCCCGGCCAGCTCGATCACCTCGTCGACCCGGCGCCGGGGGATGCCGTGCGTGCGGGCCAGGGCGAGCAGGTGGTTGCCGGCGGTCCGGCCCGGGTGCACGGCCTTGGCGTCCAGCAGCACGCCGATCTCCTGCAACGGCGCGGCGTGCTCGGCGTACCGGCGGCCGTTCACCAGGACCTCACCGGAGGTGGGCGTGTCCAGCCCGACGATCATCCGCATGGTGGTGGACTTGCCGGCGCCGTTCGGCCCGAGGAACCCGGTCACCTGACCGGGTTGCGCGGTGAACGTGAGCTGGTCGACCACGGTCTTCTCGCCGTAACGCTTGCTGACCTGCTTGACCTCGATCATCGGCGGTCCCTCCTGACGTGCCGGGTGGACCGGCTTCCGGAGTCCATCGTGCGGGTCCGGGCAGCCCGGCCGCCTCGTCCCAGCGTGGGCCGTCGTACTACTACAGCTGCGGTAATTCCGGCGGCCGCCTACTGCCGACCGCAACCGCAGCATGGTGCTGCGGGCCGCAGGACTGCGGTGGTGTCACGCCGGCTACCCGGACGAGCGGTAGGTCCCCTTCTGAGTGGACGGTGCGCGGGCGCGGTGGTGACTGCTGGTAACGTCATCCGATAGGTTCCCAAAGACCGTAAACCCTGCATATCGACCGTCAAGGAGTGCAGCAGTGCGGATCCTGCCCGAGATCTCCCGCACCTTCGGTGAGTACCTGCTCCTGCCCAACCTCACCGATGAAGGCTGCACGCCGGACAAGGTCGACCTGTCCGCGCCGCTGGTCCGGCATCCGGTCGGGGAGCGCTCGCCGATCCGGATCGCCACCCCGCTGACCAGTGCGATCATGGGCGCGGTCTCGTCGCCGCAGCTGGCGATAGCGCTCGCGCAGGTCGGCGGGATCTCGTTCATCCACCAGAACCAGCCGGTCGCCGAGCAGGCCGCGATGGTCGCCGCGGTCAAGAAGCACAAGGCCGGGTTCCGGTACAACGACGTCAACATCAAGCCGTCGGCGACGCTCGAGGAGGCCGACCGGCTGCTGCGCGAGCACGACCGGGCCGTGGTGATCGTCACCGACGACGGCAGCCCGTCCGGTGCGTTCCTCGGGCTGATCACCGCGCAGGACTTCAACTTCCACCGCCACCAGGCCGGCGACACCGTCGAGTCGCGGATGCGCCCGGTCGCCGAGCTGGCCACCGGCACCCCGGGGATGTCGCTGACCACGGCGAACTCGCTGCTGTGGGACTCCCGCCAGGACGTGCTGCCGCTGGTCGGCGACGACGGCCGGGTCACCGCGCTGGTCCAGCGCCGCGACTACGAGCTGCACCAGCAGTTCAGCAACGAGTCCGTCGACGACGCCAAGCAGTTCCGGGTCGGCGCGGGCGTCAACACCCACGACTACCGGGAGCGGATCCCGGCGCTGGTCGAGGCGGGCGCCGACATCCTGTGCCTGGACTCCTCGGACGGCTACTCGGTCTGGCAGAAGGACGTCATCGAGTACGTCCGCAAGGAGTACGGCGACGCGGTCCGGATCGGCGCCGGCAACGTCGTCGACGCGCGGGGCTTCCGCTACCTGGCCGACGCCGGCGCGGACTTCGTCAAGGTCGGCATCGGCGGTGGCTCGATCTGCATCACCCGCGACCAGAAGGGCATCGGCCGCGGCCAGGCCTCCGCGCTCACCGAGATCGTCACCGAGCGCGACCGCTACGCCGAGCAGACCGGGATGTACGTGCCGCTCTGCTCGGACGGCGGGATCATCCACGACTCGCACATGGCGATCGCGTTCGCGTTCGGCGCGGATTTCCTGATGCTCGGGCGGTACTTCGCCCGGTTCAGCGAGAGCCCGGCGCCGCAGGTGAAGCTCGGCGGCCAGATCGTGAAGGAGTACTGGGGCGAGGGCAGCGCGCGGGCCCGCAACGCGGCGCGCTACGGCCAGGGCAAGGAGCTGGCCTTCGAGGAGGGCGTCGACGGGTACGTGCCGTACGCGGGCAGCCTCTACGACAACGTCAAGGTCACCCTCGCCAAGATCCGCTCCACGATGATCAGCTGTGGGTCGGTCAGCCTGCGCCAGTTCCACGAGTCGGCGACGCTGATCCAGGTGTCCCAGCAGACGTTCGTCCAGAACTCCGAAGAGGTCGACCGCAACGATCGCCCCACCGTGGTCTGAGGTCCCACTCGTATCGGTAGTGAACAATGTCCCGGTGAGACGATCAGTCGGCGCGCGGCTGCGACGCGCCTACCGGGACGGGGCGCCGCTCGATCTCCCCGGCGCCGTGATCAGTGCCGACCTGCTGGCCGCGCTGCTGCTGGGTGGACCCGGGAGCGCGGCCGGCCGGGTCGCCCGGCTCGACCTGGCCGGCGTGCGGATCACCGGCATGCTGGACCTGACCGGCGCGCGGATCGCGACGCCGCTGCGCCTGCGGCGCTGCGTCTTCGACGAGACCCTGCTGCTCGAGCACGCCGAGCTGGTCCAGATGACTCTGGACGGCAGCGTCCTGCCGGGCATCCAGGCCGAGGGGCTCCGGGTGAGCGGCGATGTAGGGGTACGCGACGCCGGCATCGCCGGTGACATCGGGATGCTGGCGGCCCACGTCGCAGGCAGCGTCGAGCTCGACCGCAGCACGGTCGGCGGGACGGTGTTCCTGCAGCGTGCCGACGTGGGCGGGCACGTTCGCCTGCGCGGGGCGCACGTCGCGCACGGGGTGAAACTGTTCGGCGCCCGGATCGGCGGCAACCTCGACCTGGCCGACGCGCGGATCGGCCGGGCGCGGGACAACGCCGCCGCGGTGGCCGGCCCGTCCGAGGTCGGCGGCAGCATCTTCGCGCGGGACGTGCACGCCGACGGCGAGCTGCACCTGATCGGCGTGCAGGTCGGCGGGAGCATCGCGGTGCAGGGCGGCACGCTGCGCTGCCCGGACGGGTACGCGGTGCTGCTGATCGAGGCGCAGGCCCGGCTGCTCACGTTGCGGCCGGGCCCGGACTCGGCCGGGCAGATCAGCCTGCGGGATGCCCGCTTCGGCCGGATCATCGACGACCCGGTCGGCTGGCCCCGGGACTGCCGGATCGAGTTGGACGGGCTCGGCTACGAGCGGCTGACCCGCCGTTCCGACGACGTCGCCACCTGGACGGCGTCGCAGCGGCTCGACTGGATGGCCCGGTTCGGGACCGGGTTCGCTCCCGGTCCGTACGATCAACTGGCCGCGGCCTTGCGCCGCGACGGCCGTGAGCAGGACGCCCGCCAGGTGCTGGTGGTCCGGGAACGGTTGCGGCACCGGGCGATGGGCCGCCTCGGCGCGCTCTGGGGCGCGATCCAGGACGCCACGATCGGATTCGGATACCGGCCCGGGCGGGCGCTGCTCTGGCTGCTGATGGTGGTGGCGGCGAGCACCGCCTGGTTCGCCTGGTCCGGGCCGCTGCGCGCGGTCAAGGCCGGCGAGGCGCCGACCTGGGATCCGCTGCTCTACAGCCTCGACGTGCTGGTGCCGCTGGTCAGTTTCGGTCATGACCAGGCATGGGACCCGGTCGGCGCGGACAAGGCGGTCACCGTGGCGGTGATGGTGGCCGGGTAGGTGCTGGCGACCACGGTGATCGCCGGAGTGGGCCGGTCGCTGCGCCGCTGACCCCGCCGCCCGCCGGTCGGCGCCGCCGTCTCACCGCCGCCCTACCTGCCGCGATCTTGGAGCTTGCGCCGGTATTTCGACCAGAACTCGCCAAGATCGCGGCGAGTGGGGTGACAGCAACCTCTTGAAGATCACCTCGTTCTCCGGAGTAAGGCCGTGGAATGAGGTGAGCACACTGACAAAGCACAGGATCGCCCTGGTACTGGTGGTGGTGCTGGCCATCGCCGGGGGAGTGGCACTGGGCCTGCGGATCAGTTCCGGTCATGGCACGGCGCCGCAGTGGCGGGCCGGGGACCCCACCGCGACACCGGTGCCGCAGCCGAGCCCCGCGGTGGCGTCGTACACGTTCGACACCACCGCCCGGGACACCGCGGTCTCCGACACGTCCGGGCTGGGACACGCGCTGCAGCCGCGCTCGCGGTTCGGCGGCATCCTGCGCCCGGTGCCGCACGGATCCGGTCAGGCGGCACAGTTCCCCGGCGCCTGCGCCCAGGCGGAGTGCCCGCGCGTGGTGCTGCAGACCCCCAGCACCCCGGAGCTGAACCCCGGACCGCGATCGATCAGCTTCGGCGCCACGGTGATGCTGGCCGCCGGGCAGACCAGCGACGGGCAGAACGTGCTGCAGAAGGGCTACTCGGTCGCCGGTGGCCAGTACAAGCTGCAGATCGACAAGCGTCCCGGCCATCCCAGCTGCGTGATGACCAGCGAGGACTCCGGCGACATCCAGCTGGCGAAGAGCGACGTCACGGTCGCCGACGGCACGTGGCACACCGTCGAGTGCCGGCGGTCCGGCACCGCGCTGACGATCCTGGTGGACGGCGCCGACCACGGCGCCACCACGATCCCGGCCGACCTGACCGTGGACAACGGCGCGCCGCTGGTGCTCGGCGGCAAGGGCCTCAGCTCCAACAGCGACCCGTTCCAGGGCGCCCTCGACGACGTCTGGATCCGCATCAGCCGGTGAGCCGGTTCGCCGGCTGGTCGTGCGGGGTGTCTCGAGGTCGCGGAGACACCTCTGAGGGCCAGCCGGTGAGCGGGACCACGTTTGCGTGGCGGCCGGAACCGGGAAGTTCCCTGGCAGCAGGTCATCCCTCGCCAAGGAGCGCAGTCGTGGAAGTCACCGGAATCATCACCGCCATCATCGTCGGTCTCATCATCGGCGCGCTCGGCCGCCTGGTCGTGCCCGGCAAGCAGAACATTCCGATCTGGCTCACCCTGGTCATCGGCGTCGTCGCCGCGATCATCGGCACGTTCCTGGCCGCCGCGATCGACGTCGCCGACACCGGCGGCGTCGACTGGATCGAGCTGGCCCTGCAGGTCGGCCTGGCCGCGGTCGGCGTGGCCCTGGTCGCCGGCACGCGTGGCCGCCGCTGACCGCACTGACCTCCCCGGCGACGGCGCCTCCGCTTCGGCGGAGGCGCCGTCGTTGTCGTCGGGTCGTCGCCGATTTCTCATCCGCGGAGAAGGAGGCGGGACCGCGTCCGCCCCATCAGCATCACAGGTGGCCAGCTTCACAACTTGCGGTCGGTGGCTACCGAACGTGCCTACGGTTGATGTCGTTGCCGAAATCCCTTCGGTTTCATCCCTGAACCAGGAGCCAAGATTGCACGCGGAAATCGTCAACGCACTCGACATCCATCTCGCCGAGGTGCAGATTCTGCGTCGCCAGCTCACCGAGGCCCGTGCGATCGAGCCGGGTGAACGCCTCGACGTCGTCCTGCAGATCGCCGCGAGCGCGGAACGCCTCAGCCACACCGTCTACGCCAACGGCGCGACACCGGTCGCCGCGTCGCGCTGACGACGGCGTACTACGCTCGGACCGGTGGGGACCAGGCAGGAGATCGGCGCACTGCCGCCCGAGGCTGATCTGGCCCGGGCCGACTCGCTGGCCCGGGCCATCTTCTCGGACGTGGCCAACAAGTGGTCGCTGCTGATCATCGAGTTCCTCGGGCTGCGGACGATGCGCTTCAACGAGCTGCGGCGCGAGGTCGGCGACATCAGCCACAAGGTGCTCACCCAGAACCTGCGCACGTTGGAGCGCAACGGCCTGGTCGACCGGACCGTGCACCCCACCGTCCCGCCCAGCGTCGAGTATTCGCTCACCGAGGCGGGCGTCGCGCTGCGCGAGGTGGTCGACGGCATGTGCGGCTGGACCCAGACCTACCTCAAGCAGATCGAGGCCTCCCGAGCCCGCTTCGGCGACGCCTAATCCAGCACGGCCACGGCCTCGACCTCGACCAGGTGTTCGGGGACGTCCAGGGCCACGATGCCGAACAGCGAGGCCGGGGCGGCGATCGTGACGCCCAGCCGGGCCGAGGCGCGGGCGATGCCGTCGAGCAACTCCGGCATGAGCGCGGGTTTCCAGTCGACGACGTGGGCGGTCAGCTTCACCACGTCGGCGAAGGTGGCGCCGGCGGCCGCCAGAGCAGTGCCGACGTTCAGGTACGCCTGTTCGACCTGAGTGGCGAAGTCACCGCCGTCCCACGCGACCTGCCCGGCGACGTGGATCAGCCGCGAACCGGTGGCCACCGAGACCTGGCGATAGATCGGGATCTCCGGCAGGCCGGGCACGTCGAGCAACGTAACAGTCATGCAGACGACCGTACGGTGATCGGCCCTGACCTCGGAAGAACGCACTTTTCCCATCTCAGGGCACCTTTGGGTAACCGCCCTGCCTCTAGGCTCCCGTGTGGATGTTCGAGGACGGGGGGCGGAGATGAGTGCCGAGGATCGGATCGAACGAGTGAGGACGGCCTACGACCGGGCGGTGCACGACGGCGACGACAGCGGGCTGGCCGACGCCGAGCGGGGCCTGGACGCGCTGGAGGCCGACACCGCGCTGGCCCGCGGACGGATCCTGCACGCGCGGTTCCTGACGGCTCGTGAGGGCGACGGCCCGTCCCCGGCCGAAGACCCGGCTGAACTGCCGCTGTTCCAGCGCGCGGCCGAGCTGTACCGATCTCTGGGCGACGTGCGCGGCGAGGCGGAGGCGCTGTTCTGGATCGGCTGCCTGCATCAGGTCATCCGGCGGGACAACACGAGCGCGGTTCCGGAGCTCGAACGGTCCGGCCGGCTGGCGGCGCAGGTCGGCGACCAGGCGATCCAGGCCGAGGCGCTGCGGCATCTGGGCATCGCCGCGCACATGGCCGGGCGCCTGGACGAAGCGCGTGACCGGCTGGAGGAATCCTCGCGGCTTCGCCGGGAGTGCGGGCTGTTGCCGGGCGTGGCCGCCAACATGGTCGGTCTGGCCTACATCGCCACGGCCCAGGGCCGCCACACGGACGCGACCGCGATCCTCGAGGAGGCGCACGCGATCGCACAGGCGCACGGCGCGCACGCCATCGTGCGGCAGGTCGAGCAGGCGAGAAAGGCGACCGTCCCGGAGTAGCGCCGCCCGGCGCGACAGATTCAGTATCACCACCGCGGCGCGACGCCATCACCGAACCTGCTACCTCGCGTGCCTGGTGCCGCCACCGACGGCACCAGGCTGCTGGTCAGGCGGGGAGGTCGAACTCGCCGTCCTTGACGCCGCCGATGAAGGCTGCCCATTCGGCGTGGGTGTAGGTGTGCGGTGTCTTGGTGCGGTCCTTGGTGTCGCGCACGGCGACGCCCTCGTCGGTGATCGCGACCTCGACACAGTTGCCGTTGCCGCCGCTACGAGTGCTCTTGGTCCAGCGCGCGTTGGTGAGGTCCACCGCGGGCTCCTTTCCTATGCGGCCGTGACCGCTTCTTCGATCATGTGCAGCGTTGCCTGTGGACTGAGTGCCTGCGCGACAAGCCGCTGGAAGTTGTCGCGGTAGCGGGCGACTTCCTCGGCAGCTTCCACGAACAGGCCGCCAGAGAAGTTTTCCAGGTAGACGACAGGAACGTAAGGAGCATCGAATTCCAGTAACAGGAAGCTCCCGATCATCCCGCCGTGGGCGCCGGCGCTGAACGGGATGATCTGGATCGTGATGGTGTTGCCGGCTTTACCCAACTCGGCCAGGTGAGCGAGTTGCCCGCGCATCACGTCCTCGCCTCCGACGGTACGCCGGATGACCGCCTCGTCGAGGATGGCCCAGTAGCGGACCGCATTGGACCTGTTCAAGGCGTCTCGCCGGTGCATCCGGGCCTCGACCCGAGCCGAGATCCCCGCATCGTCCATCTCGGGTAGCTGGCTGCGAATCACCGCGTGGGCGTATTCCTCGGTCTGCAGCAGCCCGGGAACGAACAAGCCTTCGAAAGTGCCCAGGGAGACGGCCTCCGCCTCGAGGGCGATCAAGGCCTGGTAGTTCTCCGGGAGGCTCTCCTCGATGGGCTGGAGGTCGCTTGACCGGGTGGAGTGCTGCCACAGGTCGAGCAGCTCGACCCGCTTCTCCGGGGTCGCGCCGTAGTAGTCCAACAGCGTGATCAAGGTGCGCCGCTGTGGCCGGGTGCGGCCCTTCTCCATCTTGAGCAGCGCGCCCTCGGAGATCCCGGTGTCCTCGACGACCTTCTCGCGCGTGATCCGGCCGCGGAGAGTTAGCAGCTCGGCAGCCAGGCGACGCTGCTTCACCGTCAATGGCCTGCTCGGCATGCGTTCCGATCCCATCCGTCAGTCCCCTTCGCTCAGTCTGCCGTCCTCACATGTCAGGTGTGCTGCGGGGTAAGCCTAACGGGGGTGGTAAGAGTGCCAGTAGCACTAGTAGAGTGCGTGAAGTGCTACTGACACAACTGCTAGTGATCCTTTAAGGCTAGTGGCGCGGGACGGCGACCCGGGCTGACCGTGCGTACAGATGCGGGGTTCTTGAATGGTTTAGAGGGTGGGTTGTGATTACGCAAAGTGAGCTGATTGCGGCGTTGAGCGCGCTCGGGGTTGATGCCGAGGTGCAGATCAACCTGGACGGCATCCCGCTGGACATCGACGGACTCGGCCTCGACGAGCGGCGTGGCGTCATCTTCCTGCGGCCGCATCCGGAGGATGTGCCCGACGCGCTGCGGCGGTTCGTCGCCGCGGTGACCTCCGCGCCGGGTGCCCGCGGTCCCGACGAGTCGTGATGGACAGCACCGTGCTGCGGCTGGTGGGCGCCAGGGAGATCGCGACGCGCCTCGGGCGCTCCCGGCAACGGATCCAGCAGTTGGCCGAGCAGGAAGACTTTCCCGAGCCGTTCCAGGAGCTGGCCATGGGCCGCGTCTGGTGGGAGCACGACATCGAGGACTGGATCCACCGAGGGCGCGACGGCGATCCGGCCGGAGATGTCTGCGGCGAGGACGCCATCCGGGAGCTGGCCGAGCGGATCGCGGACCACTTGGCCGAACGTGATCAGATCCTCGTGGACGGCGACCTGGTCGGGGCGCTCGTCGAAGTCCTGCGTCCGGCCTTGAGGTCACTACGATGCCGGCGTGACTGACGATCTGTCTCCGTTCCACGCCTTCACGCGGGAGGACGGGCAGCAGGAATTGGTGCTCTTCGACGGCGACATGGAGGATGTCGAAGACGTCTTCGATGAACTCGATGCGGAGAGCAACGGACACGGCTGGGAGAGCTTCGCCCAGTGGCTGATCCGGGCCGAGATGCCCGGCTTCACGGACACGATCTGGTTCAGCTCCGAAGGCGGCACCTTCGTGGCCGGAAGCTCCGACCCCGCGGCGCTGCGCCGACTTGCTGAGCGTCTGCACGCCGCATTCCACGATCGCGCTCTGTTGTCCCGACTCCTCACCGAAGCCGATCTTGACTGACCATCGGACCACCGCTGGACCTCGGCGAACCCCACGGGTACCAGGGCTTCTGCACCGCCTATCCGAGCGAGGGAGTTCTGGTCGTGGTCTACACCACGACCGTCGGCGACCACTGGGGGGCAGCCGGATCTCACCACGGGAGAACTGCACGACGTGACCCAGTGGCGGTGACCGGTTACCGCGTCGCGGCGGCCAGCGCCGTGCGGATGGCCACCTCGCCGGCCGGCTGGCCGTTCTCATCCGAGTACGGCCCGTACGGAGTTCCCCAGACCGGCGTGCCCGTCGATTGACGCCAGCTGCCGGCCAGTGGTCCCGCGTCCACCACGTCATACCCGAGGGACTCGATGAACGCGGTCACCGCCGTCTTCGCCGCCGGTGAGTCCCCGGCGACCGGCAAGTACGAGCGGTCGTCCGCCCCCGCCAATGACAGCAAGTGCTTGTAGAAGATGTTGTTGAACGCCTTCACGACCACAGTGTTCGGGAGATACCGCTGCAGCAGCTCACTCGAGGTGAGCGACCCGCTGTCGAGCGAGGGGATCGGCCCGTCCCGCTCCGGGCCGTAGTTGCACGTGTCGATGACCGTCTTTCCGGTGAGCGGCGCGGCGGCCACGTCGGCGAAGGCTCTGACCGGCACGGTGACCACGACCAGGTCACCCGCGGCCGCGGCCTCTCCGCTCGTCGCCGCCGACGCGCGCGGGCCGAGTTCCGCGACCAGGTCCGCGAGCGTTGCGGGACCGCGCGAGTTGCTGAGCACGACCTGATGCCCGGCCGCGACCGCCAGCCGCGCGATGGTGCCGCCGAGAGCGCCGCAACCGATGAATCCCACAGTCGTCATGCGCTGAGCCGGAAGTAGTGGCCGTTGTCCAGATCGGCGAGCAGGCGCGGCTGGACGGGCTCCCAGCCGAGCACCTGGCGGGTGATCAGGTTCGATGCCGGGTAGGTCTGCGTGACGATGTTCGCGAGGAAGCCGTAGTAACCCGGCAGCACCAGTTCGTCCACCGGGATGCTCACCACGGGCAGGCCCAGACGGCTGCCGATCGCCTCGGCGATCTCGCGGAACGGGATGCCCTCGTCCCCGACCGCGTGCCAGTAGCGGCCGGCCGGCCCCCGCTCGAGCGCCAGCCGGAACAACGAAGCGACGTCGCGGATGTGCACGGCGTTCCACAGGTTCGCGCCGTCGCCGGGGTAGCCGACGAAGCCCTTCTCCTTCGCGAGCGCGATCAACGCCGGGAGGAAACCGGCCTGATCGCTCGTGCCGTGCGCGATGTTGGCGATCCGGACGATCGACGACCGCACGCCCCGCTCGGCCAGGCCGATCACGGTGGTCTCCACGACGTTCCGAGCCCGCAGGGTGCCCCGGTGCTCGTCGTCGCTGGGCAGCGCCGGGTCCTCCTCGGTGGCCGTCCGGCCCAGGAGCCCCTGCCCGGGCGAGCCGATACTCCCGGCCGCGACCAGCGGCTTCCCGGTCCCCGCCAGCGCCTCGCCGTACGCGAGCATGACCGGGACCTCCGCGGCCGCCACGGCGTGGATCCCGCCGGTGAACAGCAGGTCCTGCCGGTGCGCGACGTGGACGACGCCGTCGGAGTCCGCGGCCGCCTCCCGGAGCCCGTCGAGATCCTCGAGGTCGCCGCGACGCACCTTGGCTCCGAGTGCGGACAGCGCCGCCGCGGCGGCATCCGTCCGGGCCAGCCCGGTGACCTCGTGCCCGGCAGCGATGAGCTCGGGAACGATGTACGAACCGGAGTGGCCGGTCCCGCCAGTGACGAAAACGCGCATGCTGCTGTTCCTTAGGAGTGGGAGCTGAGGCTGAGGGCGAAGTTGAAGTCACCCATGCCGTGACGGGCCAGGCTGACCATCAGCAGGCCCGTTCCTTCCAACCAGTGCGCCATGTCCAGGCCGCCGGCATCCAGCGGGCGCAACCCGAGGCTCTCGATGAACGCCGACACGCTCGCCTTGGCCCGCACGTCGTCGCCGGCGACGAGCACGTCCAGCTGGCGGCCGGGCACCATGACGTGGCCGAAGACGGTGTTGAACGCCTTCACCACGTGCGCGCTCGCCGGGGCGGCCGTCGCGATCTCCTGCGCTGCGGAGGTGCCGTCCGGGGTGGTCAGCCCGCTCGCGTCGGCCTTCATCGGGTTGGTGATGTCGACGATGATTTTGCCGGCCAGCGCGTTGCCGTACCCGGCGACGACCGGCACGGCGCTCGCGTTCGGCACGGCGAGGATGACGATGTCGCCGGCGGGGGCGGTGCCGAACGTCCCGGCCGTGGCGCCGCCACCGAGCGCGGCGGCCACCTCCCCGGCCTTGGCCGCGTCGCGACCGATGAGCTCGACGGTGTGGCCGGCCTCGACCGCGCGGGTGGCGAGGGCGCGCCCCATGCCGCCCAGGCCGATGATGCTGATGCTGCCTGTTTTTCTCACGCGGTGAGCGTGTCATCGGCCTGAGCTGGGTGTCCAAGACCTGTTTCAGCTGTGGCGATACCCTTCAGGCATTGCCGTGCCGGGAGGTTCCGTGGATCTGGACCTGCGCAAGTTGCGCTACTTCGTCGCCGTCGCCGACCGGTTGCACTTCGGTCGCGCCGCTGATGACCTGCACATCGCGCAGCCGGCGCTCAGCCGGCAGATCCGCGCGCTCGAACAAGACCTGGGCACCCCGCTGCTGGTCCGGGACAGTCACGGCGTGCAGCTGACCGACGCCGGCCGGCAGCTGCTGACCGACGCCGGCCCGCTGCTGGCCTCGGTGCACGCGGTGCGCCGCCGGGTGACCGCGGCCGCGCACGGCGACCAGCGGCTCATGGTCGGTTTCCGGGCCGGTGTCACGGTCACCCCGGCGGTGCAGCTGTTCGCCACCCGGCACCCGGGCGTGACCGTGGACGTGCAGCGGATCGAAGCCGACGACCAGGCCGCGATGCTGCTCGACGGCCGCATCGACATCGGCTACGTGCGGCTGCCCCTCGACGAGACCGGCCTGCGGGTCACCCCGTTCTACACCGAGCCGCGGGTGGCGGTGCTGCCCGCCGGGCACCGGCTGGCCGGCAAGGAGCAGGTCACCGAGACGGACCTGGCCGGCGAGCCGCTGCTCTGGCACGCCGACCCGAGCACGCAACCCACCAGGCGCCCGCACCCCAACGCCGGATACCTGGTGCGCGGGGTGGACGAGACGCTCGCGCACGTCGCGGCCGGCCGGGGCATCTCGTTCCTGGCCCGGTCGGCGACCGTTTTCTACTCCCACCCGGACGTCAGCTACGTGCCGGTCGCGGATCTGGCGCCCGAGCAGGTGTGCCTCGCGGTGGCGGCAGCGCGCACCTCACCGCTGGTCGACGACTTCCTCGACGCGGCCCGGGAAACGGCCGCGATCACCGCCGAGTGCGGCAACTACGAGATGTGGCAGCTCGGCGGCGACGCTGCTGCACAGCACCGGTGACCAAGGATCAGGCCCGTCGGCGACGGGCCTGATCCTTTGCGGTCAGCCGCGGACCTCCACCTCATAGATCCGCGCCGCGTTGTTGCCGTCCGACGCGGCCGTCAGCACCGCGATCCGTACGTATCGCGCGTCCGCGTTCACGCTGCTCGTCGTCGAGTCCGCGGTGTTCGCCCGGACCGAGGCCCTGGTCGTCCACGCGGCACCGTCGTCCGAGGTCTGCACGTCGAAGTCGCGGGTGTTCCAGGCCGGGTATTCGCCGCCCGCCCCGGCGTGCCGGATCACCACGGTGCCGATGTGCTGGCGACTGCCCAAATCGGTCTGGACGAACTTCGTGGCGCCGCCCGAGCACCACTTGTCCACCCAGCCGCCCAGCCAGCTGCCGTTGAACGCCTTCTCCGGTCCCTCCGCGGCGCCGCACGACGAGTCGGCGCCGGCCGGCTTGCGCAGAGCCAGGTCGACCGGTGCGGACGACGAGCCGTAGACCTCCAGTTCGTACACCCGGGCGGCCGCGTCGGCGGTCGAGGTGGGTGTGGTCACGTCGAGGCGCACGTAGCGGGCGGTGCGGGCCGGCACCGGCAGGTAGTTGCGGCTGTTCTTGTTGCCGGTGACCGCGACTGCGCTGCTGTAGGTCGTACCGTCGGAGCTTGTCGAAATGGTGAAAGCGGCGCTGTTCCAGTCCTGCGGTTCGCCGCCGAGCGCGGCGTTCTTGACGATGAACGATGACACGTTTCGTGCCGAGCCCAGGTCGACGGTCACGGTGCGCGGGGTGGCCGAGGAGCACCACTTGCTGTTGCCCTTCAGCGCGCCGTCGACGGCTTTCGCGGCGGTCTCGCTGCCGCAGACCGCGGCGCCGCCGACGGCCGGTCGGCCCAGCGCCAGGTTGTCGCCGAGGGACGGCTCGGCGGGCGGCTGGTCGGCTCCGTCGCCGAAGCTGGGCGGCACGTCACCGCTGCCGGTGCCCCAGACCGAGGGAGAGGATCCCATTTCGTACGAGATAGTGCCGCCGTTGGCGATGTCCGGATAGCGCAGATAGTTGTGCGTCGTCGAGGTGCCGTCGACCGATAGTGATTGGACATACGGCGCCGTCGCGCTGCCCCCGTTGATCGTGATGTTGCCGCCCGGGCGCTGCAGCAGCACGCTCGGGAAGATCCCGCCGTGCACCGCGAGGGTGTCCGCGCCGGGGGTGACCGGGTAGAGCCCGAGCGCCGCCCACACGTACCACGCGGAGGTCGCGCCGAGGTCGTCGTTGCCGGGCAGGCCACCCGCGCCGGTGGTGAACGACTCGGCCATCACCCGCCGCACCGTCTCGCTGGCACCGGCCGGCCGGCGCACGAAGTTGTACGTCCACGGCACCCCGTGCTCGGGCTCGTTGCCGACGTAGAAGTACGGCCGGGACAACCCGCCGTTCAGCTCGGTGAAGTGATGATCGAGTCGCTGGCCGGCGGTGCCCGGGCCGCCCATCAGCGTGATCAGCGCGCCGAGGTTGTGCGGCACCATCCAGGTGTACTGGGCCGCGTTGCCCTCCACGTACGGCTTCTCGGTCGCCGGGTTCAGCGCCGCCGACCAGTTGCCGTCCGACCCGCGGGTGTGGATGTAGGACGACTCGCCGTTGAACAGACTGCGCCAGTACTGCGCGTGCGTCGCGTACGTGGCGGCGCCCGCCGTGTCGCCGAGCGCGGCCGCGAACCGGCTGATCGCGAAGTCCGACGCGGCGTATTCGAGGGTCTCCGACGGGTTGCCCGGGATGAAGTGCTGACCGTTGTAGACCGCGTAGTTGCCGCGCAGCACGTACCCCTGGGTGGCCCCGCCGGTCGCGCCCTTCTTCATCAGCGCGAGCGCGGCGGCGGTGTCGAAGCCGCGCGCACCGAACGCGTACGCGCTGCCCACGATGATCGGGCCGGGGTCGCCGGGCATCACGAAGTCCTCGATGCTCTGGTGCGACCACTTCGGCAGCAGCCCGCCCTGCTGGCCGTCGAGCACCATCGATTTCACGATGTCCGACATCACGTCCGGCGCGATCAGCGCCACCAGCGACGACCACGACCGGTAGATGTCCCAGCCGGAGTAGTTCTGGTAGACCGGGTGCGTCGCGGTGTGCACCTGCTGGTCGAAGCCCATGTACTGCCCGTTGGTGTCGCTCGCGACGTTCGGGTTCATCAGCACGTGGTAGAGGGCGGTGTAGAACTTCTGCAGGTCAGTGGCTCCGCCACCGGTGACTTGCACCCGGTTCAGGGCCGCGTTCCACGCGGTGTCAGCCCTTGATCGTACGGTGTCGAAAGCGGCCGCCTCGGCTGTCGCGTTGTTCTGCGCGTTGGCCACGCTCACGAACGAGACGCCGACCGTCGCGGTCACCACCGGGTTCGCCGTGGTGTCGAACGTGACGTACGCGCCGGCCTGGGTGCCGCTGGCCGCCGTCGACCCGGCGCTGACCGTCGCGCCGGAGAACGTGCCGACACCGGTGGGCGCCCGGTCGAACAGGATCGAGTAGTACATCTTGAACGTCCGCCCGCCGCAGAACCCGCCCGCGGTGTGCTCACCCCACACCCGGTTGCCACTGATCGTCACGTTGCCGGCCCGGTCGCCGGTGGCCGACCGGGAGGCGTTGATCAGCACGCGGGCGGTGGTGCTCGCCGGGTAGGTCAGCCGCAGCGCGCCGGTCCGGGTGGTCGCGCTGAGCTCGGCGTCCACGCCGTACTTGTCGAGGCGGTTGCGGTAGTAGCCGGGCGCCGCGGACTCGTTGCTTTTCGTGTACGCGCTGGCGTAGTTGGTCCACGCCGAGCCGGGGGAGGAGCCGATCGCCCCGGTGATCGGCAGGATCGGCAGGTCCTCGTTGTTGGGGCAGCCGGCCCCGTTGAAGTGGGTGAGGCTGAACGACTCGATCGTCCGGTCCCGGTCGCGGTAGCCCGACGGCGACGCGGACGGCGTGTCCGGGCTGAACTGGAGCATGCCGAACGGCACCGTCGCGCCGGGGAACGTCGACCCGCCGGCGCCACCGCCGACCGGGTTGGGTGAGTTGCTGTCGTCCGTGCCGACCAGCGGATTGACGTATCCGGTCAGCGGAAGGTCGGCGGCCTGCGCCGAGGTGGGTGGGATGGCCAGAACGGTGGTGGCCAGCAGCGATACCGCTGCCAGGGTACGGAGCATGAAGTGCCGTCCCTTCACGTGTCATGGGAGTATGACAACGCTGTCAGGACTCATTGAAACAAGTCAATGAATTGAGGTTCCGGAACCGGCGATCCTCCCGGTACGCGGTCGGCAGCGCAGCGGCGGCCGAACGGTCATCGCGGGATACGCCGGTCGCAGCAGAGCGTTGAGCCGGGTTACCGGACCGCGTCAGGTTTTACCGACTCGTAGCTGAAGGTGGTGTCCGGTGCCAGGGCAACGAGCCTGTCGAGTGCCGGTTCGGTCTTGGTTCCCCACATCTTGGAGACGACCCAGGTGCGTCCTTGGTCATGCAGCGGTGCGTCGAGGAACCAGCGGCCGAGCCGCTTGGTGGATCCCGGGTAGGCGGCCAGGAAAGCCTCGGCGAGTTCGTCGCCGCGCACAATGCCCTCGACCGGCAGGAACCTTGAGCGCGGAACCGCCGTGGCGAGCCGCTCGGCGCTGACGCCGGCCTTGTGCAGGGCGGTCGCCATGGCGAGTACGGCCCAGCGTTTGCGGAGCGGGCCGCTGCGGCCCTCCGGGGTGATGACCTCGTATTGGGTCCAGTCGCGGCCATCGGAACTCGCCGCCCGGGCCTGGGTCTCCTTCCGGCGAATCTGCACGGTCAGCTCACCCGCCTCGGGCAGGGGGATGATTTGCTGGACGTCCAGAAGCAAGCGGTCCGCGACCTTGTAGGGGGTGAGCTTCACGCAGCGAATGTCGAGGCCGTACACATCGGTCAACCAGAGCACCGTCGTCGTGATCTCTCGATCGAAGCCGGCCGCTACCAGCACCAGGCGGACCTCACGGCTGAGCACCGTATCTTCTCCATCGGCATCCTCGAGGAATTCCGCCAACCTGGCCCTGGCCTCATCAACCGCTGCCGGCTCGACCCGGGCCAGATAGTGCTCGTGGTGTTCGACGAGATCGTCGAAGGTCATGACCGATACCATCGCGGCATACCGCAGCGCTTGTAATTCCAGGTGCCCACCATCAGCGGTGCGCTTGAGCTCGATGACGACCAGTCGGCCGGTGCGATCGACACCCAGCAGGTCGATACGCCGCCGGGCATCCGTGAAGGCTCCGAATTCCTCGGCGACGACCATCACCTCATCGACGATCATGTCAATTCGTGAACGAAGAAGCCGCTGCAGGTCCGCCCGTTCGAGCACCTGTTCCGCCGCGAAAGTCGTGGAAGGGACTGACTCGAGCGCGTCCGAAGTCATTTCAAACAGTGGCATCCGGACATCATCGCAACCATGACGAGCCGACTTGGGCCGTGACCTTCCCGGTCACGTCGTGATCTCTCCCTCCCATGTTGCGAGCGTCAGCGCCTGCCCATCGAAGTCCAGTTCAAGACCGGTCACTTCATCGATCTCGTTGTGCATCGGCTGGAGCGCCCGCAGGCGCCTGGTCATCAGCGAAGCGAAGGGAGGTTCGCTGGAGGCGTCCCGCAACAACCAGCGCGACCCATCCCAGTCGTAGTCATAGTCGTCCAGCCACGAACGGTCTACCGCGCAGGTTTCTACCACTTCCAGAGACCAGTCGGCGCGGCCGGCGAGGAGGATTCCCCGGTCACCCTCGAAGACGAGGTGCACCGGCCCGACATTGGCCTTGGCGACTCCACCGGCGTAGTGCCAGGCCAGTCGTTCAACCCTCACCAACTTGCGGCCAATAAGCGCGTCCATCGCGATCGTCCAGACGTTCTTCCAAAAGCTTCGGCGGAAGCGATCAGCGACGATGAGCCCTTGCCGCTACGGAGCCCGGCTGGTACGGCCGGGAAGAGCCACGTGCACATCGCGATGCGCAACGGCGGCACCATCCCGCTACGGAGCCCGGCCGGGAAGAGTTGCAGGTCCGCGGTGACGCTGGTGCCGGCGACATCAGCCCGCTACGGAGCCCAGCCGGGAAGGCCGGGAAGAGGACCCGACGGTCGAGGACGTCTACATCGGCACGCTCGCGCCCGCTACGGAGCCCGGCCGGGACGGCCGGGAAGAGCGCGAGTACCGGTACATCGGCCTGGTCCGCGACGGCCGGCCGCTACGGAGCCCGGCCGGGACGGCCGGGAAGAGGCAGCCTTCGACCCGGCCGACAAGGCACTGATCGCGCCGCTACGGAGCCCGGCCGGGACAGCCGGGACGCCGGGAGAGCGGAAACCCTGTGGGCTGAAGCCCTGTTCTGCTCGAGCCTGGCCGCTACAGAGCCCGGCCGCTACGGCCGGGAAGAGTCCGCGGCACCTGTTCCTGGCGTTCGAGCAGGGCTGGCCGCTACGGAGCCCGGCCGGGACGGCCGGGAAGAGGTCGAGATGTGGCGCGGCCGCCAGTGGCGTCTGCTGCTGCCGCTACGGAGCCCGGCCGGGACGGCCGAGAAGAGGACGTTCTGGTTACAACTTAGGTCTTAGATCCAAAGATAGGCCGCTACGGAGCCCGGCCGGGAAGAGGTGGCAGGGCCTAAGTTCTTCCGCGAGTGCCGTACCGGCCGCTACGGAGCCCGGCCGGGACGGCCGGGAAGAGCCGGTCCGCGTACCGCCGGTACGGGGCGCACGGGTAGCCGCTACGGAGCCCGGCCGGGACGGCCGGGAAGAGTCCAGCTGCGTGATGTAGCGCTCGGGCGGGCTGAGCGGCCGCTACGGAGCCCGGCCGGGACGGCCGGGAAGAGGCCGTGGAACTGCTGTGGTTCCTGCGCGGCGACAGGCCGCTACGGAGCCCGGCCGGGACGGCCGGAAAGAGTCTGGCATCAGCGTCGAGCTGATCCGCAAGCTGGAGCGCCCGCTACGGAGCCCGGCCGGGACGGCCGGGAAGAGTTACGGATCCCGGTCAGGCCGTTACCGATCGCTTTGCCGCTACGGAGCCCGGCCGGGACGACAGGGAAGAGGACCAAGGCCACCTGCGCCGTCAACCCGCGCCTGGCACGCCGCTACGGAGCCCGGCCGGGACGGCCGGGAAGAGTCGACGAAGCGCAGATCGGCGGCGCGCTTCAGAGGCCGCTACGGAGCCCGGCTGGGACGGCCGGGAAGAGCGCGGGACAGCTTCGGCAAGGTCGTCAACGAGGTCCTGCCGCTACGGAGCCCGGCCGGGACGGCCGGGAAGAGGAGAAGATCCTGCGGGAACGCTCCGACGACGGCGAGCCGCTACGGAGCCCGGCCGGGACGGCCGGGAAGAGGGCTCGCAGAAACTGTGCCTTCTGAGCTGCCGTTTTGCGAGCCGTCGCGAGCGGTGTGTCGTGACGTTGTTTTGCATGGACCAATTTCGTTGGATTCCTGATGTTTTTAGGCTCTGAACTGCATGCGAGCGCTCCCCGCGGTTTCGAGGCTTACCGGAGCGCTCGTATCAGACTATCCGGACGCCATGAGTGGGTAGTGGTCTACGTCGGCCGATAAACGTGAACCGTCCCGTGTCGACGTCGCCGAGGTCGACGATGACTACTGAGTCTTCGGAGAGTTTCATCTTGGCCTCGACCTCGGCGCGAGCGTGAATCAGTTCGGTGCGGCTGAGGTCGCAGATGAACAGGGAGTATTGCAGGCGTTCGCCGTAGGATTCCATGACTTTGCAGACTTGGCGTAGGCGTTGGGGTTCGCAGATTTCGAGTGTCGTCGAGGCGCTGGTCGTCGATGGGGATCGAGACGCGTCGGCGGGTCTCGGCGTACCAGATTTCGGCGTGGGGGACCTGGTATCCGGCCTCTCGCAGCAGAAGTGCTTGCAGTACGGACTGGATCTCGTCGGACGGCCATGGCCGTCCGTGTTTGTCGGGTGAGCCCTTCTTGTAATCGACGGGCACGACCGTTCCGTCGGCGGTGATCTCCACGATGTCGATCTTCGCGCTGACACCGAGGTCGGTGGAGGTGAGCCAAAAGCTGCGGGAGGTACGACCGGCGAAACGTTCGATGTCGTCGTCGGGTTCGGGGAGGTCACCGCCGGGTTCGTCAACTACGCGGTGCACGTAGCGGCCTTCTTCGACGTCGTCGCTGGTGGCAAAGCGGCCTTGGACCCACTCGAGGTGGAACAGCCGCGGGCAGTACACGAACTCGTTGACCATCCGCGAGGGAACGGTTTCGGGCAGGCCCTCGATTGCCGGGCGTACGGGAACTGCACTCATGCTCGCCCCTTCTGGATGGCGATCGGGGCGAGGACGCCGGCGGATTTGCGGGCGGGAATCCGGCGCCGGCCGGCGTGCCCGATCCAGAAGATCGACAGCAGTTTCGCCTGGGGCGAGGGCCGATGGTCCTCGGCGGTGCCGAGGACCGGATGGTTGAGCAGCGCGACGATCGCGGGAATGTCGAGTTGCTGTGACCACAGCGGGTAGACCATGCGCCGGTCGTTGCGGCCGCGGTCCTGCCAGCACGTGCTCAACGGCGGGCCGGTGGGGGCGGTGGTGGACAGCAGCGGGTAGGCCATCAGCGCCAGCCATGTCGCGCCGGGGACACCCCGTTCACTGCCGTCTCGTCCGTCGGGGGTGTCGGCAGTGTCGTATAGCACGCGGTGGTCGAGGTATTCGCCGGTCACGCCGGGTTGGCGTCGCCATCCGGTGAGCGCTTCGCGCAGCAGTTCCGGGCGTTTTCTCA
Source organism: Actinoplanes awajinensis subsp. mycoplanecinus (assembly GCF_001509495.1). Lineage (NCBI taxonomy): Bacteria > Bacillati > Actinomycetota > Actinomycetes > Micromonosporales > Micromonosporaceae > Actinoplanes > Actinoplanes awajinensis. The sequence goes on from NZ_LLZH01000279.1 coordinate 68,737, forward strand.
GCTCGGCGAGTGGCTTTTCGAGCATGGTCCGCATGGACTGTTTTCCGGATGGTGCTGCGTAGGGGGTGATGGCTATGCGTTTTTCGTTGTCTAGGGTCAAGTCGGTGACCAGCATGCCGAGCCATCGTTCGACCTGTGGGTTGTCGGTAATTCTTTCTGCGTATGTCCGGAAGTCGGGCCGGGGCAGCCGCAGCTTGTCGGGCGCGGCCCCGAGCGGGGGGAACTCGGCGGACACGCCGGGCAGTGCTCCCCCCGCCGGGATGGACCTCATCACCGACACCAGGTCGGCTACGACGGTGTCGAGGTCGGTGTGGCTGCTGTGCAGCACGGCGGTGCAGTCACGCGGTGACCAGGAAAGCTTCGCGTCATTTTCGGTGTGGTCAACGATCAGGCGCATGGTGCCGAGGGCGGCCAGGAATCCGAGGGGCGTTCGGCCGTCGAGTGCGGGCAGGGCGATGGAGGTCATGATCCCTCCTGGGAGACGGTCATGTCTGCGCACCGGACGATGGCCTCCAGCAGGGCGAGACCCCACCGGCCGTAGCGTGCGTTCAGCCGGGCGAAGCGCGCGGGCTGATCCAGGTCCACGGTCTTGTCCGAGTCGACGACCGTCTTATGGCCCTTGATGAGAGCGACCACTGGCCGCGGGCCGGGGTCCACCACGAGCCGGGCGAGGGGACGGGCATAGCCGTGGTGCGCGGCGACGAGGTGGACCAGCAGGTCGGTATCTCCCGGGTGTGGGTGCTCCCGGAGGTGTTCGGCGACGAGGGCTGCGGACCAGGCTTCGTGACGTGCTCCTGGTGGCAGGCCGCTGATCCGGGTGGACCGCCGCCATGCTTGGCGGTTGGCCGGGTCGAGCCCCGATTTCGCCAGCGGCTCCGGGGCGATCTCAGCCTCACGCGGGTCGCCACCGTGCAGCATGATCTGAAAGCGCTCCTCGACCTTTCCCAGGTCGTGCCAGCCGCCGGCGCTCTCGATGACCTGCTGAAGGTCAGCGGGTAGCCCCATAGCTTCGGCGATCTGCCAGCCGCGGCGGCCTACAGCCTCATGGTGGTGCGCGAGAGTGACCTGGCGGCTGCTCCTGGAGCTGCCTGCCGGCTCCTCGTCGTCGCGCTCGGGTTGAGCATCGGCGTCTTCAGCGTTACCGGCAGGTCCGCAGAGTAGCCGGGCGACCGGTTTCGCAGGGCTGTCGGTTACTGCGTCGGAGCCGTCGACCAGTTCGACTACGGAGAGCCTTCCGCTCTTCCACCACAGGATCAGACGTTCCCATGCTGCCGGTGGCCAAGAGATTCCTGGCGGGGGTTGCGGTGGTAACTGTCGCCCGATTTTTTTGCCCAGTGTCTGCCATGCCGGGCTGCCCGCGAAGAGTTTATCGTCGTGCTGACCGTCGCGGCTCGGTGCGGTGATCATCCGGCGCAGGTGCACACGTGCCTCGTCGGGCAGGCGAAGCCGATCTGCCAGCGCGTCGTCCAGACGCAGCATCGTGGGCCGCCGTCCGCGCTGGGGCATGAAGCCGGCAGGCTCGCTGGCATCGACAACGGTGCCTTCTTCGCGGGGGGCCCAGCCGTAACGGTCGAGGCCACCACGTTCCGTCGGCACGATGATCAGGTCGCCGGGCCGCAGAGACTCCGGTTCGATCCAGGTCCAGCGCCATTCGGCGTCGCCGTCACGGTAGCCACGTCCTGCCTGCCGAGCGGGCCGCTGGGCAAGGGCACGGAAACGGTCACGTACGGCGGAGGGGCGGGCCCTTCCGGGATCAGGTTCGGACTCGAGATCGCCGACGACCTCGGTGTCCTGGCCGAGCATCCATTGCCGGGCCGCGAACCACGGAACCTCGATGATTTCGGCGGTCCGGGGAGGGAACTGGGCCAGTATCGCCGCGGCCCCGCGCGGATCGAGTTCGGTAGGACCGTCCTCGAACGGATCGTCCACCGTGTTGTCGCTGACCAGACCCGAGCGCCACAACACCTGAACTGGCGCGACGCCACCGTCGAAGCCGTGCAGGTAGGCAGCGACCGGCGGATCGACAAGTGGCACGGGTGCCGTCTGTACCCATGCGTCCAAGGTCGGGGTCAGCAGCACCGGTGCATCGTGCGGTTCGCGTCGTGTTGCCGGCGAACCGAGCAGGGTCCGGCTGAGTTCGCGGCAGGCCAGCGGCGACACGTCGAGGTCGCCGTCCGGGCTGGCGGCGATCGCCTCGGTCAACGCCGTCCAGGTCGTGTCCCGGGCGGCGCCGTAGACCGGCCCGTCGGCTTGGCCGTCATGTACCACCGTCGCCGTCGCAGCAACCTCCGTTGGGTAGCGCTCGGCGAATCGCCCGAGCCGATTGAGCCGGCCGAGACGCTGTACCAGGGCATCCCACGACGCTGATTCGGTGATCAAGGCATCGCTGTCGATGTTGACCCCTACCTCGACGGTCTGCGTGGCAACCAGAATCGCCGGGGTAGAGCCCGACGGTCTGCTGACGTGAAGTGCTCCCAGCGCTCCGGCCTGCGGCGCACCGCGATCGGCCGGGCGGCATCGGCCGATAAGCAGGTCACATGTCGCCGCCGTGTCCTTAGGAAGCCGCCGCAGCACCTGACTATGTACGTCGCGGGCACGGTCGACCGTGTTGCAGACGACCAGCACAGCCGGCGCCACTCCAGCAGCCGCATCGCTGGACAGATGCGCCAGCCGCTCGACAGCGGTGTCCGCCATCGCCGCCGCGCACCCCTTCGCCGTGGTGGGGAGAAGCCCGAGCCGCTTGTGGGCCGTCAGTCTCTGCCAGGCAACCGGATCATCGCGGTGAGCCGCTACATCCAGTGCGAACGGGTGGTCGGCATGCACGCCGGTGGCGGACAGTTGAGCGATGGCCAGACCCGGCAGCGGAAGCCCGAGTTCGTCGCGCTGCTGAATGGCTGCGACTGTGCCCAGCAACGCGGTCGACAGATGTGCCTCGTCGACCAGGAGCAGCGCATCCGTGCCGACTAGCGCGGCGTCGATCGGCTTACGCCGGTCACTGACGCCGTAGCCCCGGAACAGCAGCCTGCTACCGACTTGATCGACCGTGCCCAGCACGATCCCCGGACGATCCGGACGATCCAGCCAGTCCGCGTCCCAGGTGGTGCCGCCACGCATCCGAGTGATGGTAAGAAGATCGTCCCCCGCAGTGGGCGCGTATGTGCGCAGCGCCGTCGCGACCCTGCCGACGACGCCACCCCCTTCGTCGCGTTCGGCTGTGGTGAGGGCGTCCGCGAGCGCGGTCGCGTGTTCCCAGGCTTCGTCTACGACGAGCCGCCGGTCCACCACGAAGAAACAACGCCGCCGTCCAACCCTGCTCGCGGCCGGGTCCCCGGCGGTGGCCGCCGCGACGAACACCGAGATGTCGATCATCGTGGTCTTGCCCAGCCCGGTCGGGACGTCGATCAGGTCGGGCCACCGGCCGTCGCGGAGCACCTGCTCGACAAGCGTGACCTGCCACGGGAAGGGGCTTCGTCCGTGGACGGCCTGCAGGAACGCGGGGAAGTCCGCCGCGGTCAGGCTGGTCATCCCCGTCCTCCGTCACGCGGGGCAGGCAGGGGATCTGTGGCCGGCGCGAACAGTCCGACGCCCAGGTACCGGCCCGCACCGGCGAGAACCGGTCCGCGTACCGGACGGTCGAACTCGATCTCGACGTGGCGAAACAGCTTGCCGCGTACCTTCTCCGGCAGATCCGACGCACGCAGCCGGGCTCCGCCGGTCAGCAACGGTTCGGCACTCACTCGTACCGAGACCGGCTCCGGCAGCGCGACTGTCCGCAGCCCGCGGCGCACCTCGTCGCTGACGCTGGCGCCCCTCTTGGGATAACGGTCCAACACCATCGGGGTCGCCGTCGTCCACCGTCTGCTCGCCCGCTGCCAACGTTTCGGGACCGCACCCCACGGCCTGGTCAGGTCGGGCCGATATTCCAGGTCCAACCGGCCGAGTCGTGGCACGTCGAGCTCGATCGTGCCGTCCTTAGCGGCGTCCCGGAGACTCAATACCGCCCGTACGATCGGGGTTCGCTCCGATTTCGGCAGCTCCGGAATGGCGACCGCCAGGCCCAGGAGATGCCCGTCGGCGTGCTCGTGGCCGACATCCGGCAGTGCCAGGAACGCCACATGCGGCCGACCGTCGACGCGGTGGCCGTGTAGCACATCCGGGGCGGAGCCGCCGGCAGCCCGCAGTACCGCGGATCGCAGCGCGTCGGTCATGTCGACGGCCAACCTGGCCTGCGGCGACCATCCACGAAAGCGCAGAACCAGAACGTCGTCATACGGTGAAGAGACCGGTTCCCCGTTCACGGTCTCGTCCGGAGAGCGGGGCACGCGTCGTCGGTAGGCAGTGGACCGGCTCACCTCCCACGCCGGCCGATCAACGGCGAACTGCTCGTCGAGTAGCGACAGATAACCCGGGTACGGCACACGCATGACCGTGTCCGCGTCGACCAGGGCACAAGGCTCGTACAGCACAGTGCGGTCATCCGACACCGGCTCCGTGTCGGCGGCTACCGCTGACGCCGCGACCAGCACCACGCCGGTCGAACGGCCCAGGTAGGGAACCCGGCGCGCCATGGCGTCGAGCATCGCCACCAACTGTTCGTCGGCGTCGGCCGACCAGCACATGGTCACGTCCTCATACGCCGGCATCGCCCGCACCCGGGTTTTGAGCTGGTTGGTCCGCCCCGGATAGGTCTGGCTACCACCTTTCAAGGCCACCGCATTCGTGGGCACATACGACTGACGCTGCTGCTCGGCGAGTAGGTCGGATGCCGTCACCGACGGCGCCGGCTGCTCTTCGAGCCATCGCAACGTTGCTATATCGGTTTCGGTGCGCGCCGCCGCACGCAGGGCGCAGAACACCCGGGCCGGATGCGGCGGCCATTCCGCCCGTTCCCGATCGTCGACCGATGCCGCGTCGTACGCACCGGTCAGCAGCCGGACCGTGATCATGACTCCCACGCTCACTCCCCATCTTCGACAGTGGCGGCCTTGGTCATGCTGAAGTCGATCGCCTTGGCCAGAGAACTCGCCGGCGTCAGCCGCACCGGCTCGGACGACACAGCGAGGCCGTGCTTCGCCGCCCGCTGCACCGCGTACGCATACACCTCGATCGCCTCATCACGGCTGACGTCGACCCGCTCCGTGTCGCCGCCCCGATTCACCCACTCCAGCCGCTCGGACTCCACCAGCAGTTCGCAGCCGCTACGTAGCCACAACGAAGCACCACCGAACGCAAGCCGATCCGCCATGATCGCGTACGCCGCCAGCACCGCCCGACCAGCCACCGCCGCCGCCTCGTCCACCGGCCCGAACCCGATGCGATCGAGCGCAGCCAAGGACAGCGTCGCGATCCGTTCCGCGGACGTAATCGTCACACCACCGTGCTGCTCGTTGGGAGCGATGTTGCCGTGTCCGATCTCGCTGAGCCGTTCACCCTTCTTCTTCGACGAAACGGAGGTGAATTCCCAGTCCTCGCCACTCCTGCCCGGCTTCACGCCGCCCTGAAGATTGAGCGGATCCATGCGCCCGGCGTTACGGGCACCGACCACCGGGTCCCAGCCGATCACCTCGCTGGCGTACACCCGAGGAAACTTCTGCTGCCGCCCTTTGCGATGGCTGTTCCACGCCCCGAACACCAGCGAACCCGGATCGTTGGAATACAACGCACGAGCATCGTGCGCAGACGCCGCCAGCATGGCGCGGCCCAGCTCCGACTTGTCGAACGGGATGCCATCGAGGACGCTGTCCCGCAGATAGGCATCGGCGTAGCGGTGCGGAAACTCCAGGGACGTCAGAGTCTCACTGACCTCACCATGGTGTTCGACCTCCAGCAGCGGCACCTGTACCCTGCCCCTGCGCGTCGCCGCCAGCAGCGCGGACTCCGCCCGATTCGCCTGCGAAGCGACGGAATCCAGCAGGACCGTCCATCGCCGCTGCCCGCCCACCGACCTGACCTCAACGACATACGGCACCGCTCTGCCCCGAGCCGTCTGTGCCAGCCCTTCAGCAGTCGCCCCGTCCTCGCCAGGCCGCTTGTCTTCTGGGTCTCGCGTGGCGGCCCTTCTCGCCGACTCCGAGACCGGGTATGTGGGCGGGAAAAGCTTCGCGCCCGGCCCTCCAACAGGCTGATACGCCACACGGGTTCGCAGCACCGCCCGAGGCCCGGCCAACGCGACGGCAGAGATCAGTTCTTCGTACAAGGCTTCGACGCTGCTCACTGGAGGCCCTTCATCTGGAGATGATTGCGGTCACTATGCCGCGAGCCACCGACATTTTCTGGACCGTCGCCTACGCAGTAGCACTGCATGCGCGAAATTGATCAACCCGGGAGTGCCGTACTGCCTGGTAGCGAGAGTTTCAGGAGGGTTCGGTAAGAGAACGCGAGAAGAACCAGTTCCAGTTCGGCGACCTTCTTACGCAGCCGGTTCAGTTCCTCGCGTTCCGCCGGGCTGACCTGCCCGCCGGCACCGCCGTCGCCGGCCGCGGGACCCTGCTCGGCACGCTTTGCAGCGCTGACCCAGTTCCGCAGGGTCTCGTGGTTGACGCCGAGTTCCCGTCCGACGTCACGAATCGTCCGGCCCGAGGTACGGACCAGATCGACGGCGTCCTTGCGGAACTGCTCGGGATACTTCGAGGGACGAGGCACCGGGACATCCTTTCCCAGACCACTGTCTGGTTTCGAGATGTCCGATCCCGAGGGGGGAACCTCAGTCCTCTTTATCGCAGCGCCTCCCGCAGCGCCTGGTCATAGTCGTCAGCTCGGTTCCACAACGCGGTCACCGCGGCGTGTCGCTGCTCGACGTAGTTCGCCAGAACCGGCATCGATAGCAGCGGGCCGGGCGCGACCAAGTCCTGAAGGGGTGTCACCGAAGCGGTGGTATAGCAGCGGGCGGCCTGCGCGACTGCCACGAGATCGGCCACAGGAATCTCATCGTTGTTCTCACGGTAGGCGGCAAGAAATCGGGCCAGTGCGCTGATGTGCGCGTCTCCGGAGAGAATCGCAGGCACGGCACAGCCGATGCGCGCCAGCTCCCACCAGATCGGCCACCGACAAGGCGCACGGAAATCAACGAGCGCCGGGCCGACGCCGGAGCGGAAAATGAAATTGCGTTCGGTGCAGTCGCCATGCAGAACTTGCGCCGCCGGGACCGGCATGTTCCGCAGCGTTTCGGCGACCATCTCAAGTCGCTGCTCCCGCCATTTCAATACCTCAGCGGCACGGTTTTGCAGTGCGCGGCTCAGATGCCCCGCGGCGCGAACCCGAAATTTCATGTCCGTCATTCTGGCGCGAAGCCGGGGCAGATCACACCACCTGTCACTCGCACTGCTGACCGGCCCCGGCCAGCAGGCCAGGCGCCGGTGCGCACGGCCGAGGAGCGCGCCCGCACCTTCTAGCGCGGATCCGTCGAGGGTCACATCAGCACCGTTGCGGCCGTCGATGAAAGACCACACGGACATGGCAGGGCCACTCCCGATGTGAAGGAACGCCCCAGACTTGTCAGGTACCGCTTCGGCGGTAGGGATCCCACCTGCATGAACGAAACGGGAGATGTCGATTGCCGCCCGTCCTTCGGTAAGGTCCGAACCGGCCGGATAGAGCTTGACAAAAAACCTGCCGGCTTTGTCGTCCTCGGCCGCATAATTTACGGTGGAGAGACCTCCGGGAACCGGCGTCAGACGCGGATTGACCAGACCGAAAGCAGTAGATAGAACCTCTTCCGCGTATTGGCGCACGAGATAATCGTATTCGCGCCCGTCCGGCGTCGTCTAGTCATTGTGTACGGATCTCCTCGTAAATTCGTAGCGTTCCTGCTCCAATCCGTACTGCGTGAAGGTTCCCGTGAATGTCGCGCCTGCTCGCGCCAGTAATTTACGGGAATGTGAGTTCGCTTTCTGTGTCGTGGCAATCAACAGGTTCTCGCCGGTGTGCTCGAAGAACCATGCGCGGATTAGATCTACCGCTTCGCTGGCCAGTCCTTGCCCCCAGTAGGAGTACCGCAGTTTGTAGGACACCTCCCACGGCCCGCGTTTGCGCTCGATACTTCCCTGCCCGGCGACTTCCTGGTTGGTCAGAGCCACGACAACGAACCTGCCCCAGCCTGGATCTTCGACCCTTCGGCGGGCGTGTTCCCTGGCAACGTCGGGTTCGGCGGGCCCCTTCAAGTAGCGGCACACGCGTGGGTCAGTCGCCATCTCGATCAGCGCCGGCTCGTCACCTGGTGCAGGGGATCGCAGCAGTACCTTCGTGCCGAGGAGCGGGTCCGCCAGCCAGTCGATCATGGCTACATGATCGCAGAAGGCAGGGCCAGCTAAATCGTTTCTGCCCCGAACACGGCTGGTCTGGCGGCCGTTCCAGAAATGGCGTGCCGACGCCCGCCGCTCAGTAGAAATCATGTGCCCGGACTGCGGGCGAGTCCGGGCACAGCAGGTTCAGGGCTGGCGAGATGCTGCCGGGCGGGGGATCGGGACGGGATAGTCGCCGGTCATGCAGGCGGTGCAGAGGCCGGCCGGTTGCGGGTTGATCGCTTCGACCAGACGTTCGAGGTCGAGGTAGACCAGTGAGTCGACGTCTAGGTCCGCGCGGATCTGTTCGATGGTTTTGGTGGCGGCGATCAGCGTGCTGCGGTCTCCGGTGTCCATCCCGTAATAGCACGGCCACCGGTAGGGCGGGGAGAGGACCCGCAGGTGCAGCTCGGCGGCGCCGGCGTCGCGGAGCATACGAACGGTTCTGCGGAACGTACTGGCCCGGATGAGGGAGTCCTCCACGACCACGAGGCGGCGGCCGGCGATGTTCTCGACGATCGGGCCGAATTTGAGCCGCAGCGCGGTGTCGCGGTGGGCCTGGGTGGGAGCGATGAACGACCGGCCGATGTACGGGCTCTTGATCAGCGCCTGTCCGTACGGGATGCCGGATTCGGCGGCGTAGCCCAGGGCGCCGGAGATCGATGATTCGGGGATCGGTACGACCAGGTCGGCGTCGACTGGTGCCTGTTGCGCCAAGGCGATGCCGGCGCGGCGGCGGGCGGCGTCCACGCTGGTGCCGGCGAGGATGCCGTCGGGCCGGGAGACGTAGACGAACTCGAACGTGCAGAGTCTCCGGGGCTGGACCTCGGCGAAGCGGTGGCTATGCACGCCGTTGTCGTCGATGACGACGATCTCGCCTGGGGTGATCTCGCGTTCGACGGTGGCGCCGACTACGAACAGCGCCGGGGTTTCGGAGGCCAGTACCCAGCCTCCGGTGTCGAGACGCCCGAGGAACAGCGGCCGGAAGCCGTGCGGATCGCGAGCTCCGATCAGCTTGGTCTCATCCATGACTACCAGGGAGAAGGCGCCTTGCAGTTGCGGGAGGACGGCGGTGACCGCATCGGTCAGGTTGCCGTGGCCGCGCGTGGTGATGTCGTCGGCCAGCATGGTCGCGATGACGTCGCTGTCGCTGCCGAAGACCTCGGTGGGGAAACGGGTGGCGAGGGTGGCGGTGTTGACGAGGTTGCCGTTGTGTCCGAGGGCGAAGTAGACGCCGTCGGCGCCGCGGGACACCGGTTGGGCACCGTCCCAGGCGCTGGCGCCGGTGGTGGCGTAGCGGGTATGCCCGATCGCCATGGTGCCGGGCAGGGCTTGGAGACGGTGGTCGTTGAAGATGTTGGCGACCAGTCCCATGTCTTTGTCGACCAGGATCTTGGTGCCGTCGCTGACGGCGATGCCGGCGGACTCCTGGCCGCGGTGTTGCAGGGTGAAAAGGCCGAGGTAGGTCAGGTGGGATGCGGATTGCTGCGGGTCACGGACGCCGAAAACGCCGCACGCCTCTTTAGGGCGGTCACTGGCTGCCACTAGCGCAACTGTACGGAATGGCTCGCCGGGCGGCGAACCAGCGGCGGTCACGTCCGGGTGGTCTTTTTGCCCGTGCGGGTGATCGATCATGCTCAACTCCGGGTGGCCGTGAACATGTAGACGCACCGCTCCTGCTCGGGCAGGTCAGCGGCGTCATCGAGGACGTCGGCGGCGGCGGCGCGTACGTCCTGGACGGGGATGCCGGGGAACACTTCTGCGGCGGTCGCGGGCACGGTGAAGAACGAGAGTCGTTCCGCTGGGGTGCGCCGCAGCCGCAGGATGTCTGCGCACCGCACGGTGAGCCCGGCGTCAGCGAACAGGCGGGCCAGGTCCTTCTCGGTGAGGATCTCCCGATCTTCCTGGCGAGCATCGATGTGATGGCCTCGATCGCGGAGCTGGCCGATCAGCAGGGCCATGAGGGTGTCGCCCGGCTCGGCACGCAGTGGCCACACCAGGGGGTCGGCAGGGACGAAGACGGTGTCGTAGAGGCTGAAGACGATCGTGACATCGGCGCTGCCCAGGGCCTGGATCCGGGTGAGCAGGGCGGGTTTGTCGGTGACGTGGAACAGCGAGTTCGCGAACACGATGAGGTCGAACAGGTGGCCGGTCAGCGCGGTGGGCGGTTCTGCGGCGGCGAGGTCTGCCTGGTGGTAGTCGACCGCGGCCTCCGGTGCCGTCCCGGCGCGGGCCTGGGCGATCATTGCTGGTGCTGCGTCGACGCCGCTGATCGCCGCGGCGGGATACGCACTGCGCAGCAGACGGGTGGAGTTCCCGGGCCCGCACCCGTAGTCAAGTACGCGGCGCGGGTCAGCGGGCGCGACGGCGGTCAGGGCGATGCCGATGCGGGTGTGGGTGGCGTATTGGCTGGTGTGTCTGCCGTATTCGGCGGCGCTGTCATCCCAGATGGTGGTGGCGGGGGTCGGTGGGGTCATGGCCGAGGGTGCCTTTCCGGTGGAGAGGGGGTCAGCGGGGTGACGTGGCGGGCCTGGCGCAGGTACAGGTCCTCGATGATGCGGAGCCGGGCCTCGACCGGGCCGGGGAACCGGCGCCCGCGCCAGGGCTGACCGCAGGCGTCGAGGCTGGCAAACGAGTGGGTGATCCGTTCGCCGATGTCGTCCTTACGCCGGGTGAGCTCGGTGTCGTCGCAGGAGTCAAGCGTCTGAGCGGCGGCCTGCCCGGCGGTGAGCTGCTGCCGGCAGACGGCGGTGGAAAACCCGCCGATGTGGTGCAGGCCGTCCAGGTCGGTGAACAGCGCGGGCCAGCCGCAGAACGCCAGGCCCAGGGTGAGGATCTTCGGTGCGGTGTAGTGGTCGTAGAGCAGCAGGTTCTGCCGCAGGTAGTCACGGAAGTCGGGGGCGAGGGATTCGAGCATCGCCCTGGTGTATCGGTCCGGCGTGGCGCGGCAGCGCCGGCTGACCTCGTCGAACGCCGTCCGCGGGTAGATCCCGAAGTAGGAGCAGCCGAGCAGCACCCCGTAGTCGTTGTGGTGGTGCGGGCCGTCGGCGTGCCGGTGTGCCGGTGGGATGACGGTGTCCGTGCGGGTCGCCCAGAGCGGTGTGCCGCTGAACACGGCCTCGCCTTGGTCCAGCAGGGAACCGGCGATCGGCGTGAAGTCGGCGGTAACGACGATGTCGCTGTCCATGAACGCGAAGTAGGGCTCGTCGGTGAACGTGTCGGCGAGCCGGCACAGTGCCTTGCCATGCGGTATGACGGTGTCGGCTGTCAGGTCGTGGACGGTCAGCCGGTCGTTGGTCGCGGCGATGCGGTGCAGCAGGACGAGCTCGTCAGGGGTGCAGCCGGTGGTCGGTGAACAGCGGTGCGAACCGGGCGAGCGCCCGGACGGTCCCGCGGGTGTAGATGACGTTGACGGTGGGGGTCGTGGTGCTCATCGGTTTCCCTCCGTGGGGTTCCACCCGGAATACCGGTCGGGGACGCCACGTCCGGCGTGCCCGGCCCGTCGCAGGAGTGGGACACAGCCGGCTGGTCGCCGCCAATCAGCCGGCCACCAGGTGGGCCTGGCGGGCGTAGAGGTCTTCGACCACGCGGATCTGGTCCTCCACCTCGTCGGGCAGCCGCTGACCGCCGCGCCAGGGCTTACCGGTCTCGTCGATGCGCGCGAACGATCGCATCGTCCGTTCGCAGACGGCGAGCTTGCGGTCCATGTGACCCCGGTATTCGTTGAAGCCGAGCATCGTCTGGATCGCCGCCGGGTTGGCGGGTTTCTGCCCGGTGGATACCTGCTCCTGGAAGGTGGCCATGGAGTATCCACCGATGTGGATCAGGTCGTCGAAGTCGGCGTACGTGACCGGCTGGCCGAGGTAGGTGAGACCGGCGTTGAGCAGTTTCCCGGGCGTGTAGTCGCTGCGCCACGCGTCGTGGTCCTTCAGGAAGCACTGAAGACTGTCGGCGATCGTGTCGAGGTTCGCTGCGGTGTACTTGTCGAGGGTGACGGAGCAGCGTTGCTGGACCTCGTCGAGGACGGTCCGGCGGTACACGGCGAAGTAGGAGCTGCCGAACAGCAGACCCTCCGGGGTGCGGATGTGCGGACCGCAGACCTCCTGCCGGTCGGCGGCCAGGATGGTGTCCTGGGGCCGGGCCCACAGCGGGGTGCCGCCGAAGATCGCCGCGTTGTCGGTCAGCAGCGCTGTCGCCGCGGTGGTGAAGTCCCCGGTGCACACGATGTCGCTGTCGGCGATGCCGAAGAACTCGTCGTCGGTGAATGTGTCGGCGAGCTGGCATAGGGTTTCGCCGTGCGGTATGACGGTGTCGGCTGTCAGGTCGTGGACGGTCAGCCGGTCGTTGGTCGCGGCGATGCGGTGCAGCAGGACGAGCTCGTCAGGGGTGCAGCCGTGCAGCCGTTGGCGACCAGCCGGTACCGCCAGCCGGTGTGGTCGGTGAACAGCGGTGCGAACCGGGCGAGCGCCCGGACGGTCCCGCGGGTGTAGATGATGTTGAGGACGGGGGTCATGTGATGTCCTTCCGGAGTGGTGGGTCAGAGTTGCTGGTGAACGGCGGTGAGGGCGGCGCGCAGCGTGTCGAGGTCGGTGTCGTCGACGCGCAGGCTCAGGTGCCCGTCGAGTCCTGGTTCGGTCAGGGCAGTCGCGCTCAGCCCGGATTCGCGCAGGAGCGCGGCGGTCTTGTCCGCCTGCACGCAGGTGAACAGCACCGCGTGGCCCTGGCTCGGGGCGACGGTCACGCCGGCGGCGGTCAGCAGGTCGGTCACCGCGGCCCGCCGGCGCCGGATGATCGAGCAGTTGGTGGCCACGGTGTCCGGGTCGTTGAGGCTGGCCGCGGCAGCTAGCTGGCCGAGCCGGCTGACGTCGTAGCGGCCTACGAGCGGCCCGTGGGTGCGCATGACTTCGGGATGCGCCAGCACGTAGCCGACCCGCAGCCCGAACAGTTGATGCGCCTTGGAGAACGTGCGGGTGACCAGGATCCGGGCTCGGGCGTTGATTGCGTCGCCGATCGCGGCGGTCAGGTCGTCGTCCTGGTAATCGCCGTACGCGTTGTCGAACACCACTGCGGCGTCCGGGCCGAGCCGGGCAGCCAACTCGACGACCTCGGCCACCGAGACGGTGGTGCCGGTGCCCGAGTGCGGGCTGTCGAGCATGACCAGCCGGGTATGGCCCGAACACGCCACAGCGATCGCGGCCAGGTCGTGGTGGTAGCCCCCGCGGAGCGGGATCGTCCGGGTGTTCAGCAGGTAGTCCACGGCGATCTGCCGGTAGGGCGGCCACGATCCGGTGGAACAGACGATCCCGCCGGCGTGCGGTGCCTGCCGGGCGATCACGGCGTGTAACAGCGCGGCGCTGCCAGGCCCGACCCGCACAGCGGTCTGTGGGACGGCGTATTGGGCGGCCAGCGTGGCCCGCAGGGTTTCGGATTCCGGTTCCGGCGCCAGCCCGGGATCCGGGCAGTCGCGGATTGCTGCCAGTGCGGCCGGAGCGGTCCGTAGGACGTCCGTGGTGGTCACGGCCGGGCCGCCGGGGCGACGGTCAGTGGCAGCAGCGGCCGGGCCGGGGAGCGGGTCAGGTCGAGGTCGAGGTCGTGACGGTCCAGGAACGTGGCGAACGATCCGTCGACCAGGCGGGTGTCGGCCAGTTCCCGGGTCAGCGGTGCCACGCGGGTCGCCATCTGCTGGTCGTCGAGGTCGGCCGCCAGGTGCACGCCGTTGCGTTCGTCACCGTTCGGGCACGGGGTCACCCATCCCTCGACGGACAATTTCAGCCCGTAGAAGCCCTCCTGGCAATAGACCGGGCAGTTGGTGCACCGTTCGCCGCGGAAGGTGGACTCGTGGCTGTCCTTGATGCGGATTTGCAGGCCGCCCGAGTCGAACCAGCGGATGACGCAGCCCTTGCGGAACTGCTCGATCGGCGGGCCGAGCAGGTCGGCGAGCCGATCGGTGATCGTGTCCATCGCGACGAACTCGGATCGCCAGAAATCTCTGGTCGACGGCGTGTAGTACAGGTCGAGCAGCGAGATGTAGACGGTGCCGCGGCCGACGTCGGCGTGCAGGTCGGCGACGAGCGCGATGATGGCCGGGATCTGCTCGACGGTGCGGCGCATCACCACGACGTTCACCCCGACGGGCAGCCCGGCCTCCAGGCCGAGCCGGATCGCGGTCAGTGCCCGGCCGAAGTCCTCCGGCTTGCCCTGGGTGATCTGCTGGGCCAGACCGGGATCGGCGGCATCCAGCGAGACTTTCAGCAGGTCCAGGTGCGGCGCGAGCCTGTCGAACATGTCGGGTAGGTGAAGGCCGTTGGTGGTCATCTCGGTGCGCGCGAAGTCACGGCGCCCGGCCTCGACGATCGCCGGCAGGTCAGACCGCAGCGTCGGTTCGCCGCCGGTCCAGGCAACCGCGTTGACGATTCCCGAAGCGGCCACCGCGCGTTGCGCACGGATGTAGTCGGCGGTGGAGAGCCGGTTGCCGCGCAGACCGGCGGGCACGTGGTTCTCCATACCCGCTGCCTTCGGGCAGTACAGGCAGTTCAGGTTGCATTGGTGCGCGACCGCCGCGCGCAGGAACCGCAGGTTTTCCGCCGGCTTGGGATCCGGCCGGGACAACAGGAGTTCAGCCATCACAAATGCCGCCTCACGCATCGATGTAAGGGGAGAGGTTTCGGTTCGCGGCACGGATGATCTCGGTGTATGCCGGATCGTGCAGGCCGGGGATCTGGGCCTGGTAGTAGTCGACGTCGGCCCATCCGGACAGCGTCGTCGGATGTTGCAGGCCGCGACGGGCCAGCATCTTCGCGATCGGGGTGCCCGGCCACGGCTCCAAAAAGTGGATCTCGCATTGATGTCGCGGGTCGAGGTGCTTGATCGCGAACGCACAGTCGATCGTCTGCTGGTAGTGGCCGGGATCGGCGTCCGGCCAGCCGACAATGAACGTGAACATGCCGCGGATCCCCGCGGCGGTCAGCCGGCGCACCATCGTCTCGATCCCGGCGGGGTCGTACCTCTTGTTCGACAGGCGGATCAGCTCCGGGACCGGGGTCTCCATCCCGATCAACACCCGGCACAACCCGGCGTCCGCCGATGCCCGCAGCTGGGCATCGGGCATCGCCTGCAGGTCCGCGGGATGCAGGCTCGACGCCCACCGCGCTCCGACCCGGGAGCGGAACCGCTCCGCGAACGCCATCGCTCGCACAGGGTCGTGAAAGAAGTTCGGATCATGAAGCTTGATCCCGCCGGCTCGCGCCCGCCGGGCCATCTCGGCCAGGACCTCCACCGACCGTTCTACCGGGTGGGTGTACCAGGAACGCCCGGACGTCTGCGGCTCGGTGCAAAATGTGCACCGGCGCAGACATCCTTCCGACGTCACGAAACTCATGGTGCGCGCGTCGATGGCCTCGTCCGCGTTGACGTAGGGCTCCCAATCGGTGATCAGGTCCAACCACGGGTCCGGATCCTCGGCGGCGATGGTCAGGCCTGTCCCGTGGCCGCCGAATCGCGGAACAGTGACCAGGTCTCCGCCCTTGACCAGGATCCGCGGTTCGTCCGGACCCGGCAGCCCCGCTGTGCCGGTCAGCCGGGCTAGCAGCAACGCCAGGCCCGGGAACCCACCGGTGCCCGGGATCACGGCATGTGCCGGTGACTGCGCGAGCGTCTCGGCAGGGAACAACGTGGCGTGCGGACCGCCCCACACCACGTACGCGCCCCGGTCCCGGGCGATCGCCGAGGCTTCCAGCGCATCCCGCAGCGCCGCACCGGTCAGCGCGGTGACCGCCAGGACGTCACCGGCGCCGAGCGCCTGAAGGCGGGCCCGCCAGCCGCCGTCGGTTCGCGCGTCGATCAGATGCGCGTCCAAGCCGGCCGCAACGGCGGCCGGGGCCAGGTAGCACGCCCACCACGGCGTCCACGTCTGTTCCTTGCCGCCGGCGTTAGCGTAGTTCGCCTTTGCCATGGTCCGCGGCTGGAAGAACCACACGCCGCGGATCACCGCGAAACTCCTGTCGCACACATCCTTCGACCTTGGTCTCGCAGCCGCAGCAGCGGCAGGTCCAGCGTCGGTGTTCTTGGTGCGCCCCGGTGGCTGGTGGTGCGGTTGGTGCGGTTCCCCCCACCCCTAGGCGTGAACCGCTACCGTCTGCACTGGACACGCCGGATCGAAACAGGCCGTTCCATCAGAGGAAGTGAATCGTGGCCGAGGAACCCCCACCGCAGGCCAACAACAGCCTGATCGAGCTGTTGCACCGCGCCGGATTGCGGCCTGAAACTCTGGCCCGGCGACTCAACACGGCGCTGGAGCGCAGCGGTTCCAATCGCCACATCCACGAGAAGACCCCCTACCGGTGGATGCGCGGCGGCGAGCTACCGCACGGCGACGTTCCCGACCTGGTCGTCCAGGTCTTGGCCGGGGCTTTGAGCACGGAGGTCACCTACGAGCAGGTGTGGGGCCGGCCACGGACCCGCGGGCCTGCGCCACTGAGCGCCGATCACGGTAGCGATCTACCCTGGGACGCAACTGGCCTGCTCAGCCTTCTGGGGGAACCCGTGCCCACCCGCCGCACTGTTCTCGCGGTGACCGGCGCCGCGATCACCGGCCCGGCCTGGGCCGTCCTTGACCAATCGGCACCCATCCTGAGATCAGCAGCCGACGAGGCCGGACGAGTCACCCCACCCCTGCTGAAAGTGATCGCCGGCATCGTCACCCAGGCTCAAGAACTCGACGACCAGCAAGGCGGCGCCGCGCGTGGCTACGTCGCCGACCAATTCATCGCCCTCGCCCGGCTCCTAAGACGCGCCTCCTACGATGCCGAGACCGGCCGCCAACTCGCCGCAGCCCTGGCCCAGCTCGCCCAGACCAGCGGATTCATGGCCTTCGACGCTACCGACGACGGCCTCGCCCAACGCTGGTACCTGATCGCCCTCCGCGCTGCCCACGCCGCGGCCGACCCCGCGCTGACCGCCAGCATTCTGGCCCTGATGTCCAACCAAGCTGCCGACCGCGGGCACCCCCTCGACGCGCTGCAACTGGCCAACGCGGCCCAGCAGGCCAGCCGTCGAACAGCACCCGTGGTCCGATCGCTGGTCGCCGCCCGCAGCACCCTCGCCTACGCCGCGGCCGGCGACCTCACCGGCTTCAACCACATGCACGAACAAACTCTCAGCATCCAGAACGAGCCCGATGACGAACCCGGGCCACCATGGGCCGGCTATATCGACCGCGTCGAACTCGACGCCATCGCGGGACGCGGTCTCGTGGTACTCGCCGAGCACCTTCCCCGGCAACAAACCGAACTGCTGGGCCGGGCGACTCGCTTGCTGCACGCGCGTGCTTACACCCCGCGCGACGCCGCACCGCAACGCTCAGCGCTACGCCACGGCGCCTGGCTCAGCCTTGCCCATCTTGCCGCTCTGCGACAGAACAAGCCGACCTCCACCACAGACGACCTCGGTCGCTCGATCGAAGCCACCCGCCTCGCCATGACGCGACTCCCCGTGGTCAGCTCCGCTCGCAGCGTCGCCTTGCTGCACCGCGTAACCGCCGAAGTCGAACCAGCCGCCCGCCGCTCTCCAGCCGCACGAACCCTGCTGCGCGACCTGCGCGCTGTTCTACCCTGATGGGTAACTCCGCCCTACGACACGCAACGTCTCCGCAGCCTGGTCGCCGCCATGCCGGGCTCCGCCGCCCTGTCCAGGCCGTCGACCGTCCCCGTTGCGGACATCGCCCGCGAGCGGTGGCGGCGGCAACGAATCGGGCGAACAGCGGGCGGACTCGGTTCGGGCTGTGCGGGTGCCCTGATGGGGCAGCGGTGGCCGCTGTTCACCCGGGGCCATGATGTCGCGGATCGGATTCGTTTCGCTGCGGCGGTGACGTCTGCGAGGACCTCCATCAGCTTGGAGAAACTGCGGCGGATGGTCCGGGAGGCTGGGCCTGCCCCGTTTTGACGGACATCCAAGATCAGGAGACGTGGGGTCTCCGGGAGGATGTCCAGCATCATGGAGAGCGTGGGTAAGAAACGGCCTCGGCCTCGGCGTGCATTCACGCCCCAGTTCAAGGCCGAGATCGTGGAGTTGTGCCAGCGGGGCGATCGGACGATCCGGCAGGTCAGCCAGGATTTTGATCTGACCGAGACCGCGGTGCGGGACTGGGTCAAGCAGGCCGAGCTCGACGCCGGCACCCGGTCGGACGGGCTCACGTCGGATGAGCGAGCCGAACTGGCCCGGCTGCGGCAGGAGAACCGGCGTCTACAGGAAGACGTCGAGATCCTGAAACGAGCGACGGCTTTCTTCGCGAAGGAGATCCGGTGAACGTGTACCCGTTCATCGCCGCGGAGCAGGCCGGCAAGGACAACGTTAAACGTGCCTGCGAACTGCTCAAGGTCTCCCGATCCGCCTACTACACCCGCGACCGCCGGTCCGAACGCGACCGGGTCGACACACACCTGACCGAGCGGATCACGGCGGTGCACGTCGTGTCGAAGGGCACCTACGGGGCGCCGCGGGTGCACGCCGAACTCGTCGACGCCGGCCTGCGGCACGGCCGTAAACGGGTGGCCCGGTTGATGCGGGCCGTCGGGATCGCGGGCAGGTGCCCGCGCCGGTGGAGCAACACCACCACCCCGGACCCGAACGCCGGCAAGCGTCCGGATCTGGTCGGTAGAGACTTCGCCGTCGACGCGAGGGCGGTCGACACCCGCTGGTGCGGCGACATCACCTACATCAACATGTGGCAGGGCTGGCTCTACCTGGCCACCGTCATCGACCTGGCCTCACGCCGGGTCGTCGGCTGGGCGGTGGCCGACCACCTCAAGACCGACCTGGTCGACGCCGCACTGTCCGACGCACTGGCCCGGCGCCGGCCCGTCGATGGTCTCGTCTTCCATTCCGACCGCGGCTGTCAATACACCAGCGACCAGCACGCCAAACTCGCCGCCGCTCACAAGGTCCGGCTGTCGGTCGGGCGGCGCGGGCAGTGCTGGGACAACGCCGTCGCTGAATCGTTCTTCGCCACCATCAAGACCGAACTGCTGCACCGTCAGGCGTGGCCCACCCACAAGGCAACCCGCCAGGCCATATTCGAGTACATCGAAGGCTGGTACAACACCCGCCGCCGACATTCCAGCCTCGGCCACCGCAGCCCCGCCGCCTACGAAGCCGGCACCACTGCCCGCCCGCTACCCGCCCTCAAGGCAGCTTGAAGATCAACTCATCGACCCTGTCCGTTAAAGCGGGTCAAGCCCAGGCTACTTTCCGGTCATGACCCGCCGGGTAACTGGGACGCTGCCGGGCCCGGGAGTGGCGGTCAGTCGGCGGGGCGGCGGACGGCGTCGCGGATCAAGGTGGTGCCGGTGGCGCCGACGATGGCCTGCAGGGAGTCGTAGTCGAGGTAGAGGTCGTCGCCGGGGGTGTGGTGCTGTAGCTGGTAGCCGACCCAGAAGTCGAGTTCGGGATGGCCCGCCGCCTGCAAGCGGGCCAGGATGCCGGTGGCGTCCGGGACTACCGTGAGGGAATCGCGGGCCGGCAGTTGGACGCCGGAGAGCCGCATGCCGGTGAACGATACGTCGACCAGGCGGCAGCCGCGCAGATCCAGATCGGTCAGCGCGGCCGGGCCGACGAACGTGACGTCCTCGAGTTCGCCGCTCATCCGGCACGCGGTGAAGACGCAGCGTTTGAAGAACATCTCGGCGATCCGGGTCCGGTCGAAGGTGCACCGCTCGAACGTCGCGCCGTCGACGAGCGCACCGGTCATCGTGAGGTCGTCGAAGGTGCAGTCACGCCAGGTGGTGCCGGTGCCGCGATGCCGGGCGCTGAGCACCGTGCCGGTGATGGTGGCGCCGCTGAGGTCGCAGCGGTCGAACGAGCCGCGCCAGGCGCCGAAGTTCGTCAGGTCGGCGCCGCGCAGCAGGCAGTCCTCGAACCGGGGGTCGATCAGCGTGAAGTGCCGCAGCCGGGCCCCGCTCAGGTCGACGCCCCGCAGCCGGACTTTCCGCAGCTCCGGGAGGGGGCGGTCGGTGACGCCGACGGTCAGCCCGGCCGCCTGTACCGGGGTGAACCCGGGCTCGGCCACGGCGAAGCCGCGCAGGTCGATCCGTCCGTCCACGGTGGGCAGTCCGAGCCCGTCGAGGGAGCGGCGCCAGGACAGCCGCCGCAGGACCTTGGCGGCGGTCTGCCGGCCGTCCTCGGTGAGCCAGCGTGCTCGATGGTCCATGAGGAAACTCCTCGAGGTGGGATGCCCGGACTCGTCGTCCGAGCATCCCACCTCAGTCAGGCCGGCTGAACTCAGCGGGGCGGGCGGGTCGGCAGCAGGATGCCGTTGCCGAAGTTGCGGGCGTAGTCCTGCACGTGCTGCGCCCACTGTTCCGGCGTCGTCATGTCCCACCAGGTCCGCAGGTGGGGGTTCCAGAAGTCCGGCGCGTTCTCCGGCGGGAAGTGCCGCGCCTGGAAGACCCTGGTCCGCAGGTACCGGTTGGCCGCCACCCGTTCCTTGGCGACCCGGTCGATGACGTTGCCGCGACCCGCCTCGGCCAGCCGGGTGCTGGACCGCTGCGCCTGCTCGCGAGCACTCATCTCGATCCGGCCGGCGTCCACGTCGGCGACCGTACGGTCCACGATCGCCTTGAGCCGGGCACTGATCTTCGCGACGTAGTAGCGATTCTCCAGGTTCGTGACGATGCCGATCCGGCCGTACGCGAAGCCCTGCGCCCCGCCGAGCACGCCGCCGATGGCCGCGCCGGTCGCGGTCGCCTGCGCCAGCCCGGTCCACGAGCACTGCACGCACATCAGCCCGTAGTCGGTGGCGCCTCCGGCGGCGCCGGCACCGAGGCCGACGATCGCCTGTGAGGCCCAGCCGGGCAGCGTCCGCGGCAGCGCCCCGGCGATGCCGAGTCCCACCCCGGCACTGATCCCGCCGGTGATCGCACCGACCACGCCCGCGGTCACGAAGGCACCCACCGAACAGGCGCCCTGCTCGCCCTGCGCACAGCTGATGCCCTGGCCGGTGAGTCCGCCACCCAGTCCCGCGGCCGCGCCGCAGAGGACCAGGCCGAGGCCCTCGGTGGCCAGGCCCAGGGCGGCGCAGCCGGCGAAGATGCCGACCCCGGCCGCGACCGAGCCGAGCACGGAGAGCCAGCTGTGGCCGTCCAGTTCGACGTTGCTGATCGGGTTGCCGCCGGCGAAGCCGTACCGGCCGCCGGTCAGTCCGGTGTCCGCGCCCGAGCCGCTGTAGGAGTCCCGGCTGAGGAACTGGTTGATGTTCGGGTTATAGGTACGGGCGCCCATGTTCAGGTTCCCGGTGCCGACCGACACCCGCGCCGAGTTGAAGCGGTAACTGTTGTACGGGAACGTGAGCCCGTCATCGGTCTTGTCCAGCCCGGTGGTGAGCGCATCGGTCCGGGCGCCGTACGCGGTGTAGCCGTACGTCGCGTCGGTCGTGCCGGACGAGCCGGTCAGCGCCTCCACGTCCTGGTGCGGGCTGTACGTGTAGTAGTCGGTCTGGTTGACCGGCGGCGTGCCCTGGGCGGTGTTGCGCAGCACGAGCCGCTCCCCGCCCGGGGTGTAGTCGTACGTCGTGCTCCCGCCGCCCCCGGCCGCGTACTGCCGCTGCTCGGCGTTGACGACGCCGGTCGTACCCAGGTAGTCGAAGTTCTGCTGACCGATCTGCTCGCCGCCGAGACTGATCTTCTCGGTGGTGGCCCGGTTCAGCGAGTCGTACGTGTAGGTGTCCTTCTTCGTCTTGCCGTCCGTGGTGGTGCTGGACTGGGTGACGAGGTTGTCGTAGCCGTCGTAGGTGTACTGCTGCTCGGCGCCCAGGTTGGTGCCGAGCACGGCCAGGTTGGAGATCGCGAAGAGTCGGCCCAGCGTGTCGTACTGGTAGCCGCCGGTGACCGGCAGCGGCGCGACGATCGCCTGGGAGCTCGAGATCCGGCCGCGGTCGTAGTTGAAGAACACGTCCACGTCGTCGACGAGCTGGTGGATGATGTTGCCGGCGCTGTCGTACTCGTAGGTCTGGTTGTCCTTGCCGTCCGAGTTGGTCACCTTGGTGATCTGGTTGTTCGGGCTGTACTCCCGGTCGGCGGTGCGGTTCAGGGCACTGTGGTCGTCGGCGTTCTGCAGCGCGCCGACGTCCTTGGTGACGTTGCTGTTCGGGTCGTAGGTCAGGGTGTGCGCCGCGATCGTGGCGCCGGCGCCGGTCTGCTCGCTCATCGTGGCGAGCGCGCCGTCCAGGTGGTACGTGTACCCGACCTTGTTGCCGTTGCCCTTGGTCTGCGACGCGCGCTGCCCGGCCGGGGTGTAGGTGAACGCCGTGGTGATCCCGGCGTCCCCGGCGCCCTTCTTCGTCACCACCTGGGTGAGCAGGTTGCGGACGTCGTACGTGTAGGTGTTGGCGTCGGCGTCGTTGGTCTGGGTCAGCAGGTTGCTCGCGGCGTCGTAGCCGTAGGTGAGCGTGTGCTTGACCGTGTCGCCGGACTTCTCCTGCAGCTGGGTCGGCCGGCCGAGCTTGTCGAACGTCGCCGGGTAATGGTCGAACTGCGCGTTCGGCGAGGTGTCGGCGACGTCGATCCGGTTGCCGTCGAGGTCGTACGTGTAGGCCGCCGTGACCGGCTGCTGCCCGGGGTCGCCGGAGTTGTCCCGGACCAGCCGTACCGCGTCGGCCACCGTCGTGTCGCCGTTGGCCCGCACCACGATGTTCTGCCCGGTGCCGGCCTTGAGCGCCCACTGGCCGTCGTCGGTCGCCGGGTTGCTCAGCGGCACCCAGGTCCCGCCGCCGCTTGCCTGGTTGAGGTAGACCGGGTCGCTCCCGTTCACCGAGTAGCCGGCCGGCCCCTTGCCGACGTCGGCCGGGAACCAGACGTAGACGGTGTAGTCGCCGTCCTGCGGGATCGTCGGGTTCCAGCTGAACGTGTTGATCGTGCCGGTCCAGTAGGTGGAGCCGTCGAAGCCCTTGCCCCGGGGACCCGCCTCCCAGCCCCGGTCGGCCGAGGTGTTCGGCGAGTCGGCGGTCAGGATCTGCGACTGCCAGCCGGCCGGCAGCCCGCCGTCGTGGTAGCCGGCCAGCTTGCCGTCCGGGTGGTAGTCCCAGGTCATCTGGCGGGCCGCGGTGCCGTCGGCGGCGGTCAGCTTGCGGGAGGTCTGCAGGCCGAGCGGGTTGTAGTCGTAGTCGGTGGCGATGTGGAACGGGTCGGTGGACCGCTTGATCCAGCCGTTGTCGAAGTAGTCGTACGTGGTGGTCGTCGACGTGGCCGGGATGCCCTTGCTGCGGCTGATCTGGCTGACCTTGGTGACCTGCCCGGCCGCGTCGTAGGTGTAGTCGGTCTCCGGCCGGTTGTCCGCGCCGTAGACCGAGTCGGCCGCCGCGGACGCGTCGTAGGCGCCGAACGACTTCGACCGGCGGTTGTCCTTGTCGTACTCGGCGGACAGGGTGTACGACCCGGCCACCCCCGACGCCACGCCCTTCGGGGTGATCACGCTGGTGTTGTTGCCGACCTGGTCGTACCGGTACTGCGTGGTGTTGAAGGCGCCGCTCACGTGCGGGACCTGGACCTGGGTGACCTGGCCGTTCGCGTCCAGCGAGTAGTACGCCGTGGCCTTGTTCTGGTCGGTGCGGGTCAGGACCAGACCATCCGCGTCGTACGTGGTCGCGGTGGTGTTGCCGGCCGCGTCGGTGGTGCTGATCGGCCGGTGGTCGACGTCGTACCCGACCTTGGAGACGTGCTGCAGCGGGTCGGTGAGCTGCACCTTGTTGCCGACACCGTCGTACCCTGTGATGGTTTTGCCACCGAGAGCGTCGGTGACCGTGACCGGCTGATCGGCCGCGTCGTAGGTGACCGTCGACGCGTTGCCGTTCGGCGACGTGCTGGTCAGCTGGTTGCCGACCGCGTCGTAGGTGAACTTCACGATCCGGGCCGCCGTCGTGCCGGTGTCGGGCGGCAGCGTGCTCGACGTGGTCCGGTCGGCCGCGTCGTAGACCGCCGTGCTGACCGCGCCGTTCGCCGCGGTCGCCGTGGTGACGTTGTCGTTCGCGTCGTAGACCGGCGCCGGATAGGTGAGGTAGACGTCGCCCGCCTGGTCCTTGGGCACCTTGGCGTCCAGGTCACGCAGGAACACGTCGTAGTTCTGCGTCGCGACGTTGCCCAGCGGGTCGGTGACCGAGGCCACCTCACCGCGCGGGCCGTAGGCGAGCCGGGCGACCCCGCCCTCCGGGCTGGTGATCGAACGCGGCTGGCCGGTCGGCTCGTAGACGGTGACCGGCAGCGGCAGGTAGTAGCTGTAGGCGGTGGTGTGGTTGTTCGCGTCGGTGGTGCTGATCAGCCCGCCGTACGCGTCGTAGGCGTACGTGGTGACGAAACCCGACCCCGCCGCGGTGCCGTTCGGTGCCTGCGCGGTGAGCACGTTGCCGAAGTCGTCGTAGGTGTAGTGCCATCGGCGCCCGGCCGCGGAGACCTGATCCACCAGGTCGGCGACGTGCCCGGCGAGCGCGAACCGGTACGCGTACCGGGCCGTGCCGGTGCCGGCCGCGTCGGTCACGCTGATCGGGTAGCCGGTGTCCTGGTCGTACGTCCAGGTGGTCCTGGCCCCGTTGTTCTCGGTCAGCGTGGCGACGTTGTTGTCGCCGTCCCAGGTCAGCTGGGTCCGCTGGTTGAGCGGGTTGACCTGCTGGATCATCCGGCCGGCCACGTCGATCTGGAAGACGTACCGATGGTTGTTCGCGTCGGTGGCCGTGGTCTGCTGCACCGCGCCGGCCACCGACCCGGGCACCTGGTAGGCGAACTGGGTGGCCTTGCCGAGCCGGTCGGTGACCGCGTCGGTGCGCCCGCCGAACACCGACAGGCTCGGCCGGTACGCGATCCGGCTGGTGGCCCCGCGCGGATCGGTGACCGCCACCAGCTTGACGTTGAGCAACGTCGGCGTGTAGCTGAACTTGAACGTCTTCGCGGCAGCGTCCCCGGCACCGTCCACCAGGCGTCCGAGCAGGCCCTGCGGGGTGTAGTAGAACGCGACGGTCCGGCCGGAGACGTCGCTGACCGACTTGACGTGGTCGATGATCTGCGGGTCGGTCAGGTTGGTCGCGGCGACCAGGTTCCCCGCGCCGTCGACGTACGAGTAGGCCTCGCCCCGGGCGTAGTAGTTCACCGTCAGCGTCTGCCGGGCGACCGGGTCGGTGATGTAGGTGAGGAACCGGGTCGGCCGGCCCAGCGCCTGGCGCGACGCGTAGGTGAAGTCGGCCTCGTTGCCGTTCGCGTCCACCTGCGCCGTCGGGTAGCCGGCACAGTCGAAGTAGTACACCGTCCGGTCCGGCCGGGTCATCGACCAGGCGCGGGCGTTCTCCGTGGTCAGGCCACAGTTGACCAGCTGCTGCAGGTACAGGTGCACGCCCGGCGGCGCCCGCCAGACGCCCGCGCCCACGTCCCGGACGAACCGGTGCGCGTTGCCGGTGCCGTCGACCATGGTCACCGTCAGTGGGTTGACGATCGGGAAGAAGTCCAGCGGCTGACCCACCCGCATCGGCGCGGACGCCTGCATGGTCCAGCCGTACCCGGAGTCCGCGTCGATCGTCGAACTGGAGTTGTAGGTCATCCGCAGCAACGTGGTGAAACCGCGCGACGGGTTCGCGAACAGGTCGTAGTTGAACACCGAGTTGCCCGACGAGAGGTTCGTGGAGATCGTCGAGCCGGACCCGGCCGGCGTGGTCGTGTACTGGTAGAAGCTCTCCAGGCCGAGCTGGTTGTTGCCGGACGGGTCGACGCTGACCGGCTGCGCCAGCGCGCTCACCCCGGCCGAGGCCGACAGGTACGTGCCGCTGCCGGTGTCGAGCATGTCCCAGGCCAGCGCGTAGCCCTCGGCGTCGTTGCCGCTCGCCGGCGTCGGAGCGACGATCTTCGCGTTCAGGGTCACCGTGGCGCCGGGCGCGAGATCCGCCGGCAGCGCGGTCCGGACCTGGTTGGACGCGTCGGTGGCCTCGGTGCCGTCGGGCAGCGTCCAGTGATAGGTCAGCACCTGGCTGCCCGCCGCCCAGGTCACGTCGGTGGTGTTGTTGATCGTGACGGGTGCGGTGTACTCGCCGCCGCCGACCAGCTGCTCCGGCGTGGACGGCGCGTAGTAGGTGGCGTCCGTCGACCGGTCCAGATAGCTGAGCACCAGCTGCGGGGCGAGCCGCGGCTCCTCGGTGGCCGGGCCGGCGAACACGGTGCGCTCCTGCGGCGCGGCCGACGTCTCGTCCTTGAGCTTGACGAGCAGGCCGTGGTTGGACCCGGCGTCGCCGAGCCAGCCCCGCACGACCGCGGTGGCGTCCAGGTTCTGCCGGTTCGGGTCGTTGGTCAGCCCGGAGACGGTACCGGCGGCCGCCGCGGTGAAGTCACCACCGGCCGAGCTCCACGCCGTACCGGTGGCGGCGGTGTTCCAGGTGGCCTGCTTGCCGGTGAACGAGCGGGTCAGCCCGTGCAGCTCGTAGACCGCGCCGGCACTGGTCGTGGTCGTCGTCTCCTGCCACAGCTTCAGGTGCGCGTCGACGATCCGGGCACCGGCCGGGATCCCCTGAAGGGCGCCGAAGTCGAGGACCGAGCGGGTCACCCCGTAGGTCGCGGAGTTGTCGCCGACCGACAACCACGGCTGGGCGACGCCGCCGTCGGTCAGGGTGTTCAGGACCGCGCCCGGCTGGCTGGACGACAACGTGGTCGCCGCGGCCGCCGGCAGCAGCA
Source organism: Actinoplanes awajinensis subsp. mycoplanecinus (assembly GCF_001509495.1). Classification (NCBI taxonomy): domain Bacteria; kingdom Bacillati; phylum Actinomycetota; class Actinomycetes; order Micromonosporales; family Micromonosporaceae; genus Actinoplanes; species Actinoplanes awajinensis. The sequence goes on from NZ_LLZH01000279.1 coordinate 95,705, forward strand.
GCGTGGTCCGGCCCGCCTTCGGCAGCCGGACCAGCTGCGTCGGGCCCGGGATGAGCTTTCCGCCCTTGGTCTTCACCACCGCCATGTAATAAAACGCATTACCGTACGGGTCGGAGCTGTCCGCCGGGGTCGGGACGGCCGTCGAGTCGGCGAAACCGGTCGCGCCCGACGTCACCGGGGAGACCAGGGTGCTCGCGCCCGGCGTGAAGCTCTGCTGGACGCTGCGGTGCACCTGGTACTCGGCGAGGTCGTTCGCCGTGTCACCGGTCGTGTTGGCATACGCCGGCCAGGACAGCTCGGCGCCGGTGGCGTGCACGACCGCCGGCGGGTTCACCGCCACCCCGGGCACCCCGTAGGTGAGGACCAGCTTGGGGTAGGTGACGGTCTCCCCGCCGTACGCGTAGATCGAACCCTCGAAGCGGGGACCGCCCTGGTTCAGCGTGGACTCGTCGGTGGCCTTGAGCACGAACCCGTTGTTCGGACTGCCGTTCACCCAGGACTGCACGGCCGAGGTGACCGGGAAGTCCACCCAGGCGCCGAGCGTGTTCGCCTTCTTGGTGGCGGTGCCGGCGACCGGTCCGCCGATCGATTTGGCGCTGTTCCAGGTGGCGGTCGCCGCGCTCCACGCCGCGTTCGCCTGCAGCGCCTGCATCGGCACGCTGTTCGCGCCGGTGGTGAACGTCTGGTCGTAGTAGAGCCGCAGGTCCGCCGAGGCGACGGTGGTTCCGGCCGGGACCGCCGGCAGCGGGATCTTTATCAGCGTACGGGTGGGGCCGGTGGCCGTCGTGCCGACCGACAGGCGCCACGACGTGCTGTAGTTCGCCGCCGGGCCGTCCGCGAGGATCATCGTGTTCGCGGCGGCCGACGGGGTCGGTGCCACCACGATGGTCGGGTCGATCGTCACCGGGTAGACCCGGGCCGCGTCGGCGAGCCAGCCCGCGTCCGGCCGCACGGTCACGTGCACGGCGCCGGTCACGGCGTCGACCGTCATGCTCTGCGTGACCGCGGTGCTGGACACATGCCCGTACGGTGACGTCTTGTCGATCTTGGAATCTGCCATGTAGGGGGCCGGGATCGTGAAGACGGGAGTCCCGGACTCGCCGGCCCGGAACTCGATCGCGCCGCCGGCCACCTGCCGCGGCACGAGGCCGCCGCCGACCGTGATCGTGTAGCGGTAGGACCGGTCGCCCGCGGGGGCCTTCGCCAGCACGATCGACTTCTGCACGCCTTCGGGGCCGACCTGATAGCGCAGGTCAGCGCCGGGATAGGCGTCCGGGTAGGTGACCGAGTCCTTCGCGATCTTCGGCGCCGTGATGGCCGCGCCGTCCGCGGCGACCTGCACGGACGCGCCGCCCCGCTCGATGCGCAGCAGCTGCCCGGCGTCCGGCGAGAAGTAGGTGTGGAACGTGTTGCCCTCGGCGCCCGCCGTGAACGCCCCGTGCGAGACGGTCTTCACGCTCGGGTCGATCTTCTGCCAGGCGCCCTTGCCGTCCCGGTAGTTCACCGGCAGCGCGGAGATCTCCTGCTGCACGCTGCCGTCCGACATCGTGTACGACGCGGTGGTCGCGGTCCGGCGGTCGGCGAGCTCCTTGACGCGCTTGGCGCGCGGATCCGGCTTGAGGGTCGGGGTGCCGCCCTTGTCGGACGGCTTCTTGTAGGCGGTGGTCGTGGACTTCGGGGTCTTGGCGGCCTTCCAGCCGGCGTTGCCCCGGGGTTGCACGTGACGGTCCTTCTTCGGCGCTGCCGCCGCCGTCTCCGGCTGGGCGATCACACCGGTGACCAGCACCGGAACCATTAACATCGATAGCCATCGATACCTGAGCGCATGGTGATGCCGTTGATGCATGCCGCGTCCTCCGTGTCAACGAGCCCCCGCTCCCGGGGCGGCCAGTCGTCAAGCGTAGAGAACGCAGTGATAACTATCGATCGCTTTAACATAAATGAACATCAATATGGCACGCTTGCCTGCTGACCTGCGCCCTCTCGCCGGCGAGCGGGTTCGCTCGGCCCGCCGGCTGTTTCTAGGCGCCAGCCCAATGAGGCGCACCCGCTGACCGAAAATGACGATGCCCGGACACCGCCGCACATGAGGCCGAGCGGCACGAGATGAGCCCGGTGGAGATGGAACACGCGGCCGAGGGGCCACTGCGCGTCGGTTAGCCTGCCCTCATGGTGAGCGCCGAGCTGGATGAGTTGATCGTTGCGGACGCGGACGAGCTGCGTGCGTGGTTGTCGGTCAACCACGCCACGGTGCCCGGTGTCTGGCTGGCCCTGACCAAGAAGGGCGGCACCGTCACCACGCTGACCTGGCAGCAGGCGGTCGACGAGGCACTGTGCTTCGGCTGGATCGACGGGCAGGCCCGGAAACGGGATGACGAGAGCTCGTGGATCCGGTTCACCCCGCGCCGGGCCCGCAGCGTCTGGTCACAGCGCAACGTCACCCACGTGGCCCGGCTGGAAGCGGCGGGGCGGATGCAGCCCACCGGCCGCGCCGCAGTGGACGCCGCGAAAGCGGATGGGCGGTGGGCGGCGGCCTACGCCCCGTCGTCGGAGGTCGAGGCGCCGGCCGACCTGCTCGCCGCGATCGCCGCAGTTCCGGCCGCGCAAGCCATGTTCGACGTGCTCACCAAGGCGAATCTGTTCGCTCTCGTCCACCGGGTCAACGGCGTCAAGCGGGTGGAGACCCGCGAGCGGAAGATCGTCGAGTTCGTCGCCATGCTGGCCCGCCACGAGACGATCTACCCACAGAAGGCCAAGCCCCCGACCGCGCCGTGATCCGTGCGGTCAGGCCAGGAGAGCCAATGCCGTCCTTGCCGACGCCCTGACCTGATCCCATTCCGTTCTCCCGGCCAAGGCCTCGACGTGCCACAGGCCGGCGTTGTGCTGTCCGCTCATGGAACTGAGGTTCTGGTCGATCTCGGTCAGCGCGGGCAGCACCGCGGCGTTCAACCAGCCACGCTCGACGAAGGTCGGTACCAGCCGGAACCCATCGTCGAACTCCAGCGCCAGCTCGTCCACCAGCGGGAAGCCCTTCTCGCCGAGCCAAGCGACCTGGGCGTCGGCTTCCAGCGCAAGCACGGCGACGCTCCGCACGAAAGCGGCGACGAAAATGGCGCCTGGCTGTTCCACGAGGTCAGCCTATTTGACCACTCCCGCTACCTGCGTGGCGGCGGCCGGATGCAGGGAAGCCGCGAGACGCCGCCGCGATCGCCTCGCCGCTGGACCGACTTGCGAGAGCGAGAATTCGCTGTGCCTGGACATCAACGCCGATTAGGTTCGCGTGCCATGAGAAGCCGGCAACATCCCGTGGACGTCGCCCGAGTGGGGCGGGCGTGGGACACCTCCTGGCCTGGCTGCCCGCCTGTGGCGCGTGTGCTGCGCCGAGGGTTTTCGGGGCAGTCGGTTCGGTTCTACACACTCCCGGGAGGGAAGCGGTACGCGACCTCAGACTCCGAGCATGCGGAGATCCTGCGCCGGCATCACGTTCTCTTGACAGCGATCTTCAGGGGCCTCGGCTCGGGCGATGGATTGCTGACCGCGGTCACCTGCTCCTGGTCGGCAGCTTCACAGCCGCCACCACGCGACAGCGCGGTGGCCTCCACTACGCCTGACGCTGTGCACTGGCGTAGTGATGACCTGTCGACGGGCCCGCGCTTTCCCTCCTGGCAACACCACTACGTTTCGCAGCTGGACCAGCGCGATCCGGCGCTCGACCAGCTTCTGCTCTGCGTGGCCGACGACATGACCGACGACGTCATGCTGTTCGGCGACACCGGCACGTGGGCCTACCACCCCTATGACGGCGGCGCTGAGGTGTTCGCCCCGGACGCCGGGGCCCGCGATCAGCTCGCGGCCGCACATGCCGACTGGGCAGTACCGACTTCGCCGGCAACGTAAGCCGTGATGAGGGGCATCACGGCGCCTTCACGGCGTACGAAAAAAGGGGTAGCTAACTGCTGGCGTGTTGAGCATCTTTGGCGCTGTTAAGGCAGCCATGATGCTCATGTGAACTTGAAGGAGTGGGCGTCGTCGACCGGCATCGCGTACATCACCGCTCGACGGCAGTACGCGGCCGGGACGCTGCCTGTTCCTA